>JAVLCF010000132.1 GCA_031581195.1 Trueperaceae bacterium
CGCCGCGGAGACCGAACGCGTCCCGTACGCCGTGCCGGAGGGGACGTTCCTGGCCGAAGCGATGCGCGACCTGACGCCCGCGGCCGACGGAGCGGTCTCGGCGTGGGATCTGCACGCCGCGGCGAAGGCGGCGCTCGAAGCGGAACCGGGCCTGCACCTGCTGCAGGCCAGCGTCGACGCGCTCGTGCCGCCCGCGCCGGACGGCGCGCCCGACGCGACCTGGACCCTCGTGACGTGGGAGGGGGTGGCGCATCGCGCGGCCGCCGTCGGACTGTGCGTCGGGACGTTCCTGCGGGCCTGCTGGACGTCGGGGGACGCGACCGAGGTCGCCGGCCGGCCGGGGGAGATGGCGTACGACGACCTGGCGGACGACCTCGCGGCGCACGGCGTCCGCTTCGTGCGCGACGTCGTCGAGGGGGGTGGCGCCGACCGGCCCGCCTGGCGGGTGACGTTCGACCGGTTCGCGCCCGACGCCTGCGACGGCCCCCGCCTCGTGGGGTTCCCCGCGGCGTACGCCGCGGGGCGGTGCGTGCACGGTCGGTTGCCCTACCTGGACGCCGCCCGCGACGGCGCGCGCCTCGCCGACGCGGTCGCGCGCGACGGGGTGGCCGTCGGCGGGGCGCCCCCCTCCGGCTGACGCCGGGGGGACGCGTCAGTCGCGCGTGTCGTCGTGCGGCCGGGTGTAGGCCTCGACCTTCGCGAGGTCCAGGGCGTCCGCCCACACGACGTCGGAATCGCCGTCGGCGTGCCGGCCGCCGGCGGCGACGAGGCGCACGCCGTACGGACCGTCGCGGAAGCCGGCGACGACGTAGCGTCGACCGTCGTGGATCACCTCTTCGCCGTGCATGAAGCGGACCGCCGTCATGCGCTCATCGTAGCGCGCGGGCGGCGTCGCGGCGGTCGCGCGTCACCCGCCGAGCCGCACGAGCGCCCACGTGAGGACGCCGAGCGCCGGGGCGTACGCGAGGGCGGCGTGCAACGCCACCGCCGACCGGACGCCCTCCGCGCGGCCGAGGCGCAGCCCCGCCCCCAGCAGGTACGTCTGCCAGGGCGGCACGATCGCGACGGCGGCGACGAGCGCCTCCCCGGGCCGGACCGCCGCCACCGGCGTCGCCAGGAGCGCCACGAAGCCGGCCGGCGCCCAGGACCACCCCACGATCGCTGCGACGCGCGGGTCGAAGCGGTAGCGCCGGGCGACCGCCAACGCCGCGGCGCCCCCCGCCGCCGCCAGGTACGGCACCGTGACGCCCGGACCGAGGACGGCGGCCGCCGGACCGAGCGACGCCGCGAGGGCGGCGTGCGACGCGACCGCCGAGGCGACCGCGACCGCCGCGAGGGCGGCGGCGGCGACGACGAACGCGCGGCGCGGGGTCGGGGACGCCACCTGCCGTGCGAGGAAGGCGGTGGGGGCGAACAACGGCCCACCCCACGCCCGAGGGGCGTCGCTCACGGGGTGGGTGACGGCCAGAACAGCGCCTCGGGGGGCGGCGGGATGCGGCCGCGCTCCACGGCGCGTTGCAGGAGCGTCGCGACCGCTGCCCGGCCGGCGTCGCCGACGTCGAGGCTGTAGGCGTTGACGTACGTCTCGACGTGGCGGCGCCGCACGTCGGGCTCCATCTCCTGCGCGTGCTCCGCGACGTACGCCTCGCTGGCGTCGGGATCGTCGAACGCCGCCGCGACGCTGGCGCGCACCGCCCGCGCGACGGCGTCCACCGTCGCGTCGGGTAGGTCGCGACGGACCGCGATGCCGCCCAACGGAATCAGGGCGCCGCTGACGCCCTCCCACCAGGCCCCCAGGTCCACGACCCGCTCCAGGCCGTGCCGGGGGTACGTGAAGCGCGACTCGTGAATGATCAACCCGGCGTCCACCTCGCCGTCGGCGACGGCGGCCAGGATGCGGTCGTAGCGCATCTCGACGCGGCGGGCGCCGTCGGGTGCGTAGAGGTCGAACAGCAGATTGGCGGTCGTCCGCCCCCCGGGCGTCGCGACCGTCGCGCCGTCCAGGGAGGCGCCCGCGTCGCGGGCGACGACGAGCGGGCCGACGCCGCGCCCGAGCGCCCCGCCGGCCGGCAGCATCCACCAGTCGTGGGCGATGCGCCCGAACGCGTGGTAGGAGACCTTGGCGACGTCGAGCTCGCCGCGTTCCGCCATGCCGTTGAGGGTCTCGACGTCCTCGAGGTGCACCTCCCACGTCCACTCCGGGGCGACGAGGCCGTGCACGAGGGCGTGGAAGACGAACGCGTCGTTGGGGCAGGGGGAGAACCCCAGGCGGAGGTCGGGCATGCCCCGAACCTACCAACGCGGCGCGCGGCGGCGCGTGGCGTGCCGGTGCGTTGATGCGGCGTGCGCGCACCTGCTAGGGTGAGCCGCCGTGCCCGCCGACAGTGCGGGCGCGCCTTGGAGGTGGCGTTCATAGCGAAAGACCTGAAGGTGAACGATCAGATCCGGGTCCGGCAGGTGCGCCTGATCGACGCGGAGGGAACCCAAGTCGGGATCGTGGATACGCGCGACGCCATGCAACGCGCCCGCGACGCCGATCTCGACCTCGTGTTGGTGGGTGAACGGGCACAACCGCCGGTCGCGCGCCTCATGGATTACGGCAAGTACCGCTACGAGCTGCAGCAGGAGGCGAAGGAGGCCCGCAAGCGCTCCCGTCAAAGCGAGCTCAAGGCGATCAAGTTCCGCGTCAAGATCGGCGATCACGACTACCGCACGAAGGTCAACCACGTGCGCCGCTTCCTGTCGGCGGGCCACAAGGTGAAGGTCACCATCATGTTCCGGGGCCGGGAACGCACCCACCCCGAACTCGGCAAGGAGCTCCTGCAGCGCGTCGCGCAGGACGTCTCCGACCTCGCCGCGGTCGACCAGCCCCCGCAGATCGCCGGGATGGACATGAACATGACCGTCCGCCCGATCGCCGCCGAGGCGCCGGCCGCGAAGGACGACGACGCCGACACGACGAAGGGCGGCACGACGAAAAGCGGCACGGCGAAGGGCGGCACGACGAAGGACGGTGCCGCTCCGGCCGGCGACGACGGGGGGGCCCAGGCGGGCGCCGTCGGCGACGCCTCCCCCGAGGCGGCCCCGACGGGGTAGACTCGCCGGCGGCCGCGCCGACCGCGCGGCACGACCCGACGACGAAAGGACCAGCATGCCGAAACTCAAGACCCACAAGGGCACCAAAGCCCGTGTCAAAGTCACAGGGCGAGGTAAGGTCAAGGCGATGCGCTCCGGCAAGCGACACTTGAACTACAAGAAGTCCGGAACGCGCATTCGGCAGGGCCGAACCGACCTCATCGTCTCCGACGCCGAAGCGAAGAAGATCACCGCGCTTCTGCCGTACGACTGAGAGGGGCGTACCCCATGCCGAGAGCCAAGACCGGTACCGTCCGTCGGGCCAAGCACCGCAAGATCCTCAAGGACGCCAAGGGCTACTGGGGCCTGCGCTCCAAGAGCTTCCGCATCGCGCAGCAGACGCTGCTGAACGCCGCCGATTACGAGTACCGCGACCGCCGTGCGAAGAAGGCGACGTTCCGCCGCTTGTGGATCGCCCGCATCAACGCCGCCGCCCGGCAGAACGGCCTCAGCTACAGCCGCTTCCTGGCGGGCCTGCGCGGCGCCGGCGTGACGCTGAACCGCAAGGTCCTCGCCGACCTCGCCGTCCGCGAGCCCGAGGCGTTCGCGCACCTCGCGAGCGTCGCGAAGGAGGGCGCCGAGGCGAAGGCCGCCTGAGCGCCCGAAGCCGCACGATCCGCGCGCGGGGCGTCCTTCGGGGCGCCCCGCCTTGCGGGGTCGGCGCGGTGGGGGCCGCGCGGTGCGGGCGCGGATAGAATCACGACATGCGAACGATCCGCGGCCGTGACGCCGCCCTCCGCGAGGTCCGCCAGCGCGCCGCCCACGCCTTCGGGGACGACGTCGGACAGGCGGTGCGCCGCATCGTCGACGACGTCCGCGCGCGGGGCGACGCGGCGGTCCTGGACGCCACCGAGCGCTTCGACGGCGTTCGGCCCGCCACCCTCGTCGTGCCCGACGACGTCCGCGCGGCCGGCGCCGCACGCGTCGACGACGCCCTGCGCGCGTCGATGGAGCGCGCCGCGGCGCGCATCGAGGCGTACTACGCCCGCCAACCCACCGGCGGGTTCGTCGCGAGCGACCCGGCCGGCGACGCGACGCTGGGGCAACTGATCGTTCCGGTCGACGCCGCCGGCGTGTACGTCCCCGGCGGCACCGCGCCGTTGTTCAGCAGCCTCCTCATGAGCGCGGTGCCCGCCCGCGTGGCGGGGGTCGAGCGGATCGTCGTCGCGACCCCGCCGCGGGCGGACGGAACCGTCCCCGACGAGATCCTCCTCGCCGCCGCGCTGGTGGGGGTCGACACCGTCGTCGCGGCGGGGGGCGCGCAAGCGATCGCCGCCCTCGCGTACGGTACCGAGACGCTCGACGGCGTCGCGGTCGTCACCGGCCCCGGCAACGACTACGTCGTCGCGGCGAAACGCCAGGTGTTCGGTGCGGCCGGCATCGAGGCGCTCCCCGGCCCCACGGAAACCCTCGTCCTCGCGGGGCCCGACGCCGACCCCCACCACGTCGCCGCCGACCTGCTGGCGCAGGCGGAACACCTCGGTGCGCAACCGGTCCTGGTGACGTGGTCGGAGGCGCTGCTCGACGCGACCCTGGAGGCGGCGGAGGCCGCGCTCGCCGACCTGACGACCGAGGCGGCGGCGCGCGAATCGATGGAACGGCGTGGCCTGGCGGTCTGGGTCGAGGACGCGGACGCCGCGATGGACGTCGCCAACGCCTACGCGCCGGAGCACCTGTGCCTCCTCGTCGACGACCCCTGGCGGTGGCTGCCGAAGGTCCGCAACGCCGGCGGGGTGTTCCTGGGCGCGTACAGCATGGAGGCGCTCGGCGACTACGTCGCGGGGCCCTCCCACGTCATGCCGACGGGGGGCACCGCCCGCTACGCCAGCTTCTTGAACCTCCGGCACTTCCAGAAGGTCGTGCCGTTGGTGTCCGCCAGTCCCGCGTTCGTCGCGCGCGTCGGGCCGGACGCCGTCCGCCTCGCGCGCGCCGAAGGTCTCGAAGCGCACGCGCGGGCGGTGGAGGCCCGCCTGCACGAGGACGCCGCGGACGACGGGACCGACGCCTGAGCGGTCCCGGACGGCGCGGCGTGCGGACCTCCGCGGGGCGCCTCCTCGCGGTCGCGCCGCTCGTGCTGGTGCTGCTGGTCGCCGGCAACCTGACGCGCGTCCTCGACCCGCCGGCGGCGCCCGACTGCCGGGCCGACGTCGCGCTGGTCATGGGGGCCGCGCAGTACGACGGGCGCCCCTCGCCGGCGCTCGCGCGGCGCTTGCGGCGCGCGTTGGCGCTGTACGAAGACGGGTGCGTATCGCGCATCGTCGTGTCGGGCGGTGCGCGGCCGGGCGACCGGACGAGCGAGGGGGCGAGCGGCGTCGTGTGGCTCGCGGCGCGCGGCGTGCCCGACGCCGCCCTCGGCGCGGAGACCCGCGCGACGACCAGCGCGGAGAACGTCCGCTTCGCGCGGCCCCTCGTCGGCGACGGCCCCGTCGTGGTGGTGACCGACGACCTGCACCTGGTGCGCTCGCTGGCGCTGGCGCGGCAGGCCGGGTGGGACGCCAGCGGCGCCGCCGCCGTCGTCCCCTCCGGCCGCCTCCGCTACGCGGTGCGCGAAGCGGTCGCGCTCACCGCGCACCAGTTGGGCCTCGATTGAGGGGCGCGCGGACGGCCGGGGGCGTCACGCCCGCGGCGCGATCGCGCGCAGGACGTCGGCGTACATCGCGAGGCGGGCCCGGACGCCGG
>JAVLCF010000133.1:0-2756 GCA_031581195.1 Trueperaceae bacterium
TCGTCCGCGTCCCCCTCGTCGACACCACGCCGCTCGACGACCCCGCGGCGGCCCGCGCCCTGCGCGACCTCGCCTGGCGGCTCTACCCCAGCCGCAGCGCCGTCGAGGCGTGGACGCGGCAGGGCGTCGGTTTCCAGGACCGCGCGCGCGTCGCCGCGGTCGGGCCCGGCACCGCCGCCGCGCTCCGCGCGGCCGGCGCCGACGTGGCCTTCACCCCCACCCGGGCGACGGGCGAGGCGCTCGCGAAGGAGCTCCTCGCCGCCCCCCACGGCCCGCGGCGCGGCGACGTCGTCGGGCTCGTCCGGGGCGACCGGGGTCGCGCCGACGTCAAGGGGATCCTGCAGCGCGCCGGGGTGGTCGTGCGCACCGCGACGCTGTACGCGACGCACGCGCGGGCGTGGCCCGACGACGTCCGCGCCGACGCGGTCGTCCTCGCCTCGCCCTCCGCCGTCGCCGCGCTGCCCGACGCCGTCGCGCGCGCCGCGACGCTGGTCGCGATCGGTCCGACGACCGCCGCCGCCCTCCGCGACCGCGGCCTCGCCGCCCGCGAAGCGGCGGAACCGACCGAGGCCGGCGTCGTCGAGGCGCTCCGCGCCGACCTGGCGGTCGCGGGAGGGGCGTCGTGAGCGCCGGTCCGACCCGCCCGCGGCGGCTGCGGACGACGCCGGCGATGCGCGACCTCGTCGCCGACGTCCGCCTCCACCCGTCGAACCTGGTGTGGCCCACGTTCGTGCTGCCCGGGGAGGGCCGCACCGAGCCGGTGGCGTCCCTCCCCGGCGTCCAGCGCTACAGCGTCGACCGGCTCCTGCCGGAGCTCGAGCGGGCGCACGCCGCCGGCGTGCGCGCCGCGATGCTGTTCGGCGTGGTCGGCGCGGACGCCAAGGACCCGCACGGGACCGCCGCCGCCAACCCCGACGGGCCGGTCCCGCGCGCCCTGCGCGCCGCCCGCGCGGCGTTCGGGGACGACCTGGTCCTCATGAGCGACGTGTGCCTGTGCGGCTACACCGACCACGGGCACTGCGGCGTCCTCGCCCCGCCCCGCCCGGGGGCGGGCGTCGCGCAGGTCGCGAACGACGCGACGCTGCCCCGCCTCGCGGAGATGGCGGTCCGCCACGCGGAGGCCGGCGCGGACGTCGTCGCCCCGAGCGACATGATGGACGGCCGCGTCGCCGCGATCCGTGCCGGCCTGGACGCCGCCGGCTTCGACGCGACCGCGATCCTGTCGTACGCCGTGAAGTACGCCTCGGCGTTCTACGGACCGTTCCGAGAGGCGGCGGGGTCCGCGCCGCAGGGGACGCTCGACGGCCCGCCCGCACCGCACGACCGCCGGACCTACCAGATGGACCCCGCCGCGTCGCGCGCCGCGGACGTCGAGGTCGCCCTCGACGCCGCGGAGGGCGCGGACCTGCTGATGGTGAAGCCGGCGGGGCCGTACCTGGACGTGATCCGCCGCGTGCGCGATGCGACGTCGCGACCGGTGGCGGCGTACCAGGTGTCGGGCGAGTACGCGATGCTGGAGGCGGCCATCCGTGCGGGCGTCCTCGAGCGCGAGCCGGCCCTGACGGAGTCGCTGCTGGCGCTTCGGCGGGCCGGCGCCGACCTGATCCTGAGCTACCACGCCGTCGCCGCCGCCGAGGGAGGCTGGGGCGCGTGACCCGCCGTTCCCCCCGCCGCCCCTCGCGCCGCGTCGCGACCCGCATCGCCTTCGCGGTGATCGTGACGTTCGTGCTGGCGCAGGTGACCTGGTGGTTGGTGTTCCAAACCCGCCTCCTCGACGCCGCCGCCGAGGAGCGCGCGGCGGCGTGGGCCCGCGACGTCACGACCGCCAACGAGGTGCTCGTGCGCAGCCCCGGGGCGCTGGAGGAGCTGCTGGCGCGCTACCCGCACCTCCGCCGCGTGCCCGGCGACGGGCGGCCGGTGGTCGCGATCGATCCCGCCGCCGCCGCCGCGGCGCGCGAGGAGGCCGCCGGGCAACGCCGCATGCTGGCGTTCGAGGGGCCGTTCTTCGCCGTCGTGATCCTGTTCATGTTGGCGTTGATCGCCGGCAGCCTGCGCACCGAACGCGAACTGAAGCAACGCCAACAGAACTTCCTGAGCGCCGTCACGCACGAGTTCAAGACCCCCATCGGGACGTTGCGGTTGCTGCTGGAGACGCTTCGCTACCGCGACGTCCCCACCGCGAAACGCGCGGACTACCTCGCGCGCATCGACGGCGAACTCGCGCGCCTGGAGAAGACCAGCGACGAGGTGCTGGCCGCCGCGCGGCTGGAGACGGCCGGCGGCCCGCCGGTCCTCGAGGCCGCCGACCTCGGGGACGCCGTGCGCGGCACGGTCGAGCGGTTGCGGGGCGGCCTCGAGGCGCGCGGCGCGGACCTCCGCGTCGAACCGTTCGAGGGGCCCGCCCCCGTCAGTTTGGCGCAGGAGAGCTTCGCGTTGGCGCTCGGCAACCTGCTCGAGAACGCGCTGAAGTACACGCCGGGCGACGTCAAACGCATCGGGGTGCGCATCGACGCGAGCGGCGACCCGCTGCGGGTCCACGTCGACGACGCCGGGCCCGGCGTGCCCGCCGGCGAGCGCGGCAAGATCTTCGACCGCTTCTACCGCGCCGGCGACGAAATGACGCGCACCAGCGCCGGGGTCGGGCTGGGCCTGCACCTGGTGCAGAACGCCGTGCAGACGATGAACGGGTGGGTGAGCGTGAGCGACGCCCCGACGGGCGGCGCGCGCTTCACGATCCACCTGCCCCGCCGCGTCGG
>JAVLCF010000133.1:2856-5782 GCA_031581195.1 Trueperaceae bacterium
GCGGCGGCCGGCGCGGCGGCGGGGATGGGCTCGTGAGCGGTCCGGCCGCCCCGCCCGACGCCCCCCGCGTCCTCGTCGTCGAGGACGAAGCGGTCATGGCCGAGGTCCTGCGCGACAACCTCGAGGTCGAGGGCTACCACGTCGAGGTGGCGCCCGACGGCCTGCAGGGCGAAGCGGCGTGGCGCCGGGGGGACGCCGACCTCGTCGTCCTCGACGTGATGCTGCCCGGCCGCGACGGCTTCGCGCTCTGCGAACGCCGGCGCGCTGCGGGGGACGCGACGCCGGTCCTGTTCCTCTCCGCCCGCGGGGAGGCGGAGGACCGCGTGCGCGGCCTCGCGGCGGGCGGCGACGACTACCTCGCGGAACCGTTCCACCTGCCGGAGTTCCTGTTGCGCGTCGAGGCGCTGTTGCGGCGCGGCACGCCGCGCGGGCACGCGCACCGGCTGCAGGTCGCCGGCTGCGACGTCGACCTGCGCGCCTGGACGCTGACGCGGCCCGACGGGCGGCTCGAGCACCTCGGCGAACGCGAGCGCGGCATCCTGCGCCTCCTCGCCGAACGCGCCGGCGAGGTCGTGCCCCGCGACGACATCCTCGACGAGGTGTGGGGCGACGACGCGTTCCCCTCCTCCCGCACGATCGACAACGTGGTGATGCGCCTGCGTCGCCTCCTCGAGCCCGACCCCAGCCGACCGGTGCACCTGCACACGGTGTGGGGGGTCGGCTACCGCTTCACGCCCGAACCGGAGGCCCCCGCGAAATGAGTACGTTGCTGCGCGCCCTGCGGGGCGAGGACACCCGCACCGCCCCCATCTGGATCATGCGCCAGGCCGGCCGGCACCTGCCGGAGTACCGCGCGCTGAAGGAACGCCACGACTTCTGGACGTTGGCGCGGACGCCCGACCTGACGACCGAGGTGACGCTGCAACCGGTCCGCCGCTACGGCATGGACGGCGCCATTCTGTTCAGCGACATCATGACGCCGCTCCCCGCGATGGGGCTCGACCTGGACTTCGCGCCGGGGCCGGTCCTGCGCGACCCGGTGCGCGACGCCGCCGCCGTCGAGCGACTCCGCGTGCCCGACGCCGACGCGATCGCGCCGTACGTCGGGGACGCCATCCGGCAGCTGCGCGGGGAACTGGCCGGCCTGCGGGCCGGCGGGGACCCCGACGGCGCCCCGCCGGCGCTGTTGGGGTTCGGGGGGGCGCCGTTGACCCTCGCGACGTACGCCGTCGAGGGGGCCGGCAGCAAGGAGTACCCGACCCTCCGGGCGTTCCTCCGCGCCGAGCCGGACGCCGCGCACGCCCTGTTGGCGAAGATGGCGGACACGACCGCGGCCTACCTGCGCATGCAGGTCGAGGCCGGCGTCCAGGCGGTGCAGCTGTTCGACTCGTGGGCCGGCCTGCACGACGAGGCGACCTACCGGACGTTCGGGGCGGCGTACGCCGCGCGGGTCCTGGACCAGCTGGCGGACCTGGACGTGCCGCGCATCTACCTGGCGCTCGACGCCGCGCACCTCGAGCGCGCCGTCGCGGAGCTCCCCGCCGACGCGTTGTCCGTCGATTGGCGTCGGCCGTTGTCGGTCTGGCGGGACGTCGCGCCCGGCCGGGTGCTGCAGGGCAACCTCGACCCCGCCGCCCTCCTGGGGCCGGAGGCGGCGCTCGCCGACGACGCCTGCCGCGTCCTGCGCGAAGGGGTCGGCGGTGCACACGTCTTCAACCTCGGGCACGGCATCTTCCCGACGACGGACCCCGACCGGGTGGCGTACCTGGTGGACGTCGTGCGGGCGTTCGACCGGCACGCGGAGGGGGCGTGACGCGGGTGGGGGCCCCCGGACCGGCGCACCCCGACCTCGCGCCCGACCCGTCGGTCGCGCGGGCGCTGCCGTACGCGCCGGCCGGCCTGTCGGACCGGCGGGCGCGGGTGCTGGCGACGATGCACGCCGCGCAATCGCGGTTGGTGGACGCCTTCGAGGCGGTCGAAGCGACCGCCGCCACCGAAGCGCTCGTCGCGCGCGACGCCGCCGGCGACGGCGACGGCGACCCGGTCCGCTTCGCCGAGCACGTCTGGACCCGCCCGACCGGTGGTGGCGGGCGCGCCCGCGTGATCGAGGAGGGCCGCGTCTTCGAGCGGGGCGGCGTGAACGTCTCCGCCGTCCTCGGGGCGCGCGTCCCCCCCAGCTTGGCGGAGCAGCACCCCGGGACGGAGGGCAAGCCGTTCTTCGCGACCGGCGTGTCGATGGTGCTGCACCCCCGCAACCCGTACGTCCCCGCCTTCCACGCCAACTTCCGGTACTTCGAGGTCGGCGGGGGCACGGACGACGCGGGCGACGACGCGGGCGACGACGCGGCGGGGGGCGACGCGGCGGCGGGCGACGCGACGCCGTACGCCTGGTGGTTCGGGGGCGGGTCGGACCTCACGCCCGCCTACCCGGTCGAGGACGAGGTCCGCGCCTTCCACGCCGAACTCGCGAGCTGGTGCGCCCGCCACCCGCAGGCGGACTACGGCGCCTGGAAGGCGACGTGCGACGCCTACTTCACCGTTCGCCACCGCCAGGAGATGCGCGGGGTGGGCGGCGTGTTCTTCGACGAACTCACGTCCCCCGACGCCCCCGACCACGCCTTCGAGGCGGACCTCGCCTGCATCCGCGACGGCGTCGCGACGCTGCTGCCGAGCTACCTGCCGATGGTGGAGGCGCACCGCGGGGACGCGTACGGCGAGCGCGAACGCGGCTGGCAGGCGTTGCGGCGCGGCCGCTACGTCGAGTTCAACCTCGTGTACGACCGCGGCACGACGTTCGGCCTGCAGACCGGCGGGAACGTCGAGGCGATCCTCATGTCCATGCCGCCGCGCGCCGGCTGGCGGTTCGACCACCATCCGGAGCCCGGCACGCCCGAAGCGGACGCGCTCGCCTTCTACCAACCCCGCG
>JAVLCF010000134.1 GCA_031581195.1 Trueperaceae bacterium
ATCGTCCCAACATTCACATGCGGCTTCGTACGCTCGAACGTTTCCTTCGCCATGATCGTTTCTCCTGATTCCGTGAGAGGGGTCCGCTACTTGCGGACGAGCTCTTCCTGAATGGTCTTGGGGACTTCCGCGTAGTGGTCGAGGAACATCGTGAAGGTCGCGCGGCCCTGCGTGAGGCTCCGCAGGTCGGTGGCGTACCCGAACATCTCCGCGAGCGGGACGTGGGCGTTGACGACCTGGGCGTTGCCGCGCGGTTCCATGCCCTGAATCTGGCCGCGGCGCGAGTTGAGGTTGCCGATGACGTCGCCCATGTACTCCTCGGGCGTGACGACCTCGACGCGCATGACCGGCTCGAGGATCGCTGCGGCGCCCTTCTCCATGGCGTTGCGGACCGCCATCGAGGCGGCGATCTTGAACGCCATCTCGGAGCTGTCGACCTCGTGGTAGGAGCCGTCGTAGAGGGTGACCTTCATGTCGACGATCGGGAAGCCCAGGAGCGGGCCGTTCTGCATCGACTCCTCGACGCCCTTCTGCACCGCGGGGATGTAGTCCTTCGGGACGACCCCGCCGACGATGGCGTTCTCGAACTCGAAGCCCTCCCCGCGACCGCGCGGTTCGGCCTTGACCTTGACGTGCCCGTACTGGCCGCGCCCACCGGTCTGCCGCACGAACTTGCCCTCGACGTCCGCCGGGCGGGTGATCGTCTCGCGGTAGGCCACCTGCGGCGCGCCGACCGTCGCGTTCACCTTGAACTCGCGCTTGAGGCGGTCGACGATGATGTCGAGGTGCAGCTCGCCCATGCCCGAGATCTTCGTTTGCGCGGTCTCGGGGTCGGTCTCGACGCGGAACGTCGGGTCCTCCTCCGCGAGCTTCGCGAGGCCGTTGCTGAGCTTGTCCTGGTCCGCCTTCGAGGCCGGCTCGATGGCGACGGTGATGACCGGCTCGGGGATCTCGATCGATTCGAGCTCGATCGGCGCCCCCGGATCGGTGAGCGTGTCGCCGGTCGTCGTGTCCTTGAGGCCGATGACCGCCCCGAGGTCGCCGGCCGCGATGCGATCGACCTCCTCGCGGCTGTTGGCGTGCATCTTCAACAGGCGACCGATGCGCTCCTTCTTGCCCTTCGAGACGTTCAGCACGTAGCTGCCGGACTCGAGCGCACCGGAGTAGACGCGCACGAAGCTGAGCCGCCCGACGTACGGGTCGGTCGCGATCTTGAACGCCAGCGCGGAGGTCGGCGCGGTCTCGTCGGCGGGGCGGGACTCCTCCTCGCCCCCCTCGAGCACCCCGCGGATCGGCGGGACGTCGAGCGGGCTGGGCAGGAAGTACGTCACGGCGTCGAGGAGGCGCTGCACGCCCTTGTTCTTCAGCGCGGAGCCGCACATGACGGGGAACACCTCGAGCGAGATGACGCCCTTGCGGATCGCGGCCTTGAGCGTCTCGACGTCGGGCTCCTCGCCCTCGAGGTACGCCATGGCGACCTCGTCGTCGGCGTCGGCCAACTTCTCGATCATCAACGCTCGCTTCTCGGCCGCCAGTTCGGCGTACGCCTCGGGCACGTCCACGACCTCGATGTCCTGCCCGAGGTCGTCGTTGTAGATGTAGGCGCGCCGTTCGATGAGGTCGATGACCCCCTCGAAAGCGTCCTCGGCGCCCATCGGCCACTGGATCGGCACGGCGTTCGCGTCGAGGCGTTCCTCCATCGAGTCGAGCACCAGCTGGAAGTCGGCGCCGGTCTTGTCCATCTTGTTCGCGAAGGCGATGCGCGGCACCTGGTAGCGGTCCGCCTGCCGCCACACCGTCTCGGACTGCGGCTCGACGCCCTGCGACGCGTCGAACACCGCGACCGCGGCGTCGAGGACGCGCATGGAGCGTTCGACCTCGATGGTGAAGTCGACGTGGCCGGGCGTGTCGATGATGTTGATGCGGTGATCGTTCCAGGCGCACTGGGTCGCCGCGGACGTGATCGTGATGCCGCGTTCCTTCTCCTGCTCCATCCAGTCCATCTGCGAGCCGCCCTCGTGGGTCTCGCCCATCTTGTGGATGCGGCCGGCGTAGAACAGGATCCGCTCGGTCAGGGTCGTCTTGCCCGCGTCGATGTGCGCGGCGATCCCGATGTTGCGGGTGCGGCGGAGGTCGGTGGTGGTGTCGGTAGCCATGATGATCTCGAGCGCCCTACCAGCGGTAGTGGGCGTAGGCGCGGTTCGCCTCCGCCATGCGCTCGACGTCCTCCTTCTTCTTGACCGCCCCGCCGCGCCCCTGCGCGGCGTCCAGAAGTTCCCCGGCGACCCGCTCGACCGCGGTGCGTTCGGGCCGCGCGTCGGAGGCCGCCACCAACCACCGGAGGCTGAGCGACTGCGCGCGGCGCGGACCGACCTCGACCGGCACCTGGTAGGTCGCCCCCCCGACGCGGCGGGACTTGACCTCGGTACGCGGCTTGACGTTGTCCAGCGCCGAGCGGAACACCTTCAACGGCTCCTGCCCACTGCGCTCCTGCACCAGCCGGGCGGCTCCGTAGAAGATGCGGCTGGCGAGGTTCTTCTTGCCGTCGCGCATCAGCTTGTTCACGAACGCCGTCACCGTGGTGTCGGCGTAGACCAGGTCCGGCTGCAACTCGCGGACGTCGGCGCGTCTCCTGCGACCCATGCGACCCCTCCCTTACTTCTTCGGCTTCTTGGTGCCGTACTTGCTACGGCCCTGGTTGCGTTGGACGTAGCGCCCGACGTCGACGCCTTGCGCGTCGAGGGCGCCGCGGACGATGTGGTAGCGAACCCCGGGGAGGTCCTTGACGCGGCCCCCGCGGATCAGGACGACCGAGTGCTCCTGCAGGTTGTGCTTCTCGCCCGGGATGTAGGCCGTGACCTCGTACCCGGTGGAGAGCCGCACGCGCGCGATCTTGCGAAGCGCCGAGTTCGGCTTCTTCGGCGTCTGCGTCTTGACCGCGGTGCACACGCCGCGCCGTTGCGGACCGCCCTTGAGGGCGGGCGTCTTGTTCTTCTTCGTCAGCGTTTTGCGCCCCTTGCGGAGCAACTGGTTCACGGTCGGCAGTTCGATCACTCCCTGCGGTTTCGGCGGCACCGACGCGCTCCTGGCGTCGTCGGGCGCGGTGGCTCCGGCCTCGCTGCGACTCGTTCGGGGGGCGGGCCGTCCGCCCTCCTTCGGCGTGTTCCGGTGATTCGGCGGGCGGGCGCTCGCGGGCGTCCGCAGACGAATCGACCCCCAGACCCGTCGCTGCGGGCCAGGGGCGCAAACCTACGCAGTGTACACGGTCCGCTCGCGCCGGTTCAACCCCCGTGCGCGCGGGGCCGGCGCGCCTCACAACATCCAGCGTCGGTCGTAGGGCGCCAACGTCAGGCGGCCCGACCCCAGGTCCACGAAGGCCTGCGCGATCTGGTCGTAGGGACGCTCGAGGCCGTGATCGTGCAGCACCGCCGCCTCCACGGTCTGCGGCGCCTCGCTGAAGTTCAGCAGCCCCACCAGCGTCCCCAGCGGGTGCGGCCGCGCGTACGCGAACACGTGCGGGTTGCCGGCGTCGAGCACGTCGGTCGTGTACGACGCGTGCAGGTGCGGCGTCCGCGCCCGCGCCCGCGCCAACGTCACCAGCCCCGCGAAGATGCGGCCCTCCACCGAACCCGGGTCGTGGCGGCGCGCCGCCGCCGTCCAATCCATGCGCGGGCGGTGCATCCAGCGGCTGTCGCCGCGGTGGTCGGGCACCGCCTCGTAGCCGTAGTCGTTGCGCATCCCCAGCTCGTCGCCCATGTAGACCAGCGGGATCCCCCCGAACCCGAAGATGAGGGCGTGCCCGAGCAGGATCCGCTCGATCGACAGGTCCACCCCGGCGTCGTCGCCCTCCTCCAGCGCCTTCTCCAGGCCCGCGAGGCTCGCCAGCATCCCGCTGACCCGCCGGTCGCCGGTCTTCGGGTTCGCACCGAACACCCGCCCCCGGGCGTGCGTCCCGGGGAACGCCCCCGTGTAGTAGTCGCTCAGGAACGCTCGGTGGGCGGCCCCGTCGAGGCCGACGGCGGCGGCGTCGTCGTCCGACACCGCCCAGCCGATGTCGTCGTGACACCGCAGGTAGGTACCCCACGCGATCGAGGCGGGCGTCCGCGGGAACGCCCCCAACGCCTGGCGCATGAGACGCGTGTCGCGGCTCGCGAGCGCCGACCAGAACTGCACCATGAGGGAGTTGTGGTAGGCGATGTTGGCGACCTTGCCGTAGCGACGCCCCGTCCCGAAGTAGTGCACGAGGTCGCGCGGCCCGACGATCGCCTCCGCCTTGTGCGCGACGGCGGGCGTGGCGATCTTGCTGCACGTCCGCAACGCCTGCAGCAGGTCGTGCACCTCGGGTTGGTTCTGGCAATCGGTTCCGAACCGCTTCCAGAGGAAGGCGACGGCGTCGAGGCGGAACACCTCCACCCCGAGGTTCGCGAGGTCCAGCATGATGCGGACCATCTCCAGGAACACGTTCGGGTTCGCCCAATTCAGGTCCCACTGGTAGGCGTGGAACGTCGTCCACGCCCACCGGTCCAGCTCCGGCTGGTAGCTGAAGTTGCCCGGCGCGAGGTCGGGGAACACCTCCGGCAACGTCCGCTCGTAGGCGTCCGGCGCGGTCCGCCCCTCGAACAGGTAGAAGTAGTCCTGGTAGTGCGCGTCCCCCTCGAGGGCCCGCCGCACCCAGGGGTGGTCGTCGGCGCAGTGGTTGAGGACCAGGTCGATGCAGACGCTGATGCCGCGCTCGCGCAACGTCGTGCAGGTGGAGCGCAGGTCCTCGCGATCCCCGAGCTCGGGATCGACCTCGCGGTAGTCGCGGATCGCGTAGCCGCCGTCGTTCTCCCCCTCCCGCGCCTGCAGGGTCGACATGAGGTGCAGGTACGTCGCGCCGAGCTCCTCGAAGTACGGCCGCTGCGCCTCGACCCCCTCGAGGCTCCCCGCGAACCGCTCGACGTAGAAGACGTAGCCGAGCATCGACTCGCGTTGGAACCAGTCGGGCGTCAGGTCGCGCTCGAGGTCGAGCTCCTTGAGCGCCTCGGGGCGCGCGACGAACCCCTCCGCCAGGTCGCGCGCGAGCTGCTCCAGGAACGGTTCGAAGTCGGGGTGGTGGCCGTACACCGGCCGCAACCCGTCGAGCAGGTTCTGGAACCACCGCTCGAAACGAAGCAGGAAGATCTGCCGGTCCCGGAGGTCGCTCCCCTCCAGGACCGGCGCGACCGCCTCGCGGACGGCCTCGAACAGGGCGCGCGCTTCGGGACCGAGGTGGAGGACGTTCTGCATCGCGAAAAGCGTACCCACGTCCCGGCCGGGACGTGGCCGCCTCGCGCCGCGACCCGGGCGCTCAGGCGGTAGCGCGCGCGACGCGGTCGCGGATCGCCGCCCAGGCGTCCCCGTCCGGCGGCGCCTCGATCCACAGGACGCTCGGTCGGCCCGCGTCGAGCCGCCGAACGGCGTCGTAGAACCCGCGGGCGTAGGCGACCGGGTCGTCGGGCAGGCGCAGCACCCGCGCCGCGAGGTCGGGCGGCAGCGCCGCGGACCGCACCAGCGCCACGGCGCCGGCGTCCGCCGCGAGGGCGTCCGCGACGGCGCCGAGCGGGCCCGACCGCGCGGGGGCGCGGGGGGCGTAGTGGCTGGGCAGCGCCCCCGGGACCCGGGGGACGGCGTCCCCCGCCCCCCGGGGAGCGTCCGGCCGGACGTCGGCCCGGACCGCGA
>JAVLCF010000135.1 GCA_031581195.1 Trueperaceae bacterium
ACGAAGAACGCGCCCCCGGGCGGGCGGGGGCGCGTCTGGTGCCGAAGGTGGGACTTGAACCCACACGACCTTGCGGTCACATGACCCTGAATCATGCGCGTCTACCAATTCCGCCACTTCGGCGCGGTGGCGTCGCGGACGCGCGCGCCCGAGGGGCGAGGGCATCCGTGGGCGACGGACCGGGAGGATACCGCCGCGGCTCGGGGCTGTCAACGGCGTCACGGAAGCGGGCGCGCCCACCCCGAGGGGAGGGCGCGCCCGTGGAGAGGGTCCCGGGGCGACCTGCGGGCGCATCCGCGTGACGGTCGGTCCGGGAGGGGAGGGGGGTCAGTTCACGACGTCGTAGCCGGCCGCCGCCCACTCGGTGATGCCGCCGGCGACGTTGCGGACGTCGGTGAAGCCGGCCTCCACGAGGTCGCGCGAGGCCTGCATCGAGCGGCTCCCGGTGCGGCAGATGACGTACACGGGGGCGTCCTTGTCGAGGTTCGCGCGCTCGGCGGCGGCGGCGGTGTTCTGAATCAGCGGCATGAGCCGAGCCCCCTCGACGTGCCCCTGTTCGTACTCCCAGGGTTCGCGCACGTCGAGCACGACCGGGTCGCCCTCCTGCAGGGCGTCGCGGAGGTCGTGGACGGAGAGGGTGGTGAGCGGTTCGCCGCTCGCCCCGCCGAACGTCGTGACGAGCAGGGTCGCCACGATCGCCGTGGCGGCCCCGATCACGCCGATCAGGAGCGGCATGCGGGAGGACGCGGCCTTGGGCTGCGAGGAGGTTCGGTTCGCCATGCCGCCAAGATACCCGGGTGGGGTATCGGCGTCAAGCGCCGCGCCGGCGCGTCACACCAGGAACACCCCGTCGCGCTGCACGACCTCCCCATCGAGCGACAGCGTCCCCCCACGCCGCAGGTCGCGGACCAGGTCCCAATGGATCGCGCTTTCGTTCACGCCCCCCGTCTGCGGGTACGAACGCCCGAGCGCCAGGTGCACCGTCCCACCGATCTTCTCGTCGAACAGGGTGCTGCCCGTCGGCCGGTCGATCTCCGCGTTCGTGCCGATCCCCAGCTCCCCCAACCGCCGCGCGCCGTCGTCGCGCCCCAAGCGCTCGAGCAGCAGGTCCTCTCCGACCTCCGCCGACGCCTCGGTGACGACGCCCCCCTCGAAGCGCAGGCGCACCCCACGCACCTCCCGCCCCGACACGAAACTGGGGACGTCGAACGTCACGACCCCCTCCGCGCTCGCCTCGTGCGGGCCGGTGAAGATCTCCCCCGAAGGCATGTTGCGTTTGCCGTCGCTGTTCACCCACGTCCGCCCGCCGACCCGCAGCGTCAGGTCCGTCCCGTCGCCCTCGATGCGTACGGCGTCGGCGCGCGCGAAGCGCTCGATCCACGCCGCCTGCCGCGCCCCCAGCGCCCGCCACGCCGCAGCCGGGTCCGCGTCGTCCAGGTGCATCGCCCGGAACGTGAAATCGTGGAACGCATCGAGCGACATCCCGGCATCCTGCGCGCCGGCGGCGGTGGGGAACAGCGTCCCCACCCACCGCGTCGTCTCCACCCGCGCCTCGCGCACCGGGCGCGAGCGCGCCTCGAGCCGCCCCAGCACCGCCGGGTCGGCGTCCTGCAACGCCCGCCGGTTCGTCGGCGCCGCCACGCCGATCCAGGCGTCCGCCCGCTCGATCTCGAACCGCTCGAGGGCCGGGTCGCTCGTCAGGAAGCGCTCGCCGGCGCACTCCGCGAGGTCCTGCGCGTACTCGGGGTAGCTGAGGTGCAGCGCCGGAATCGCGTCGCGCTGCAGCGTGCCGCGCACCAGCGCGCGCGCCAGCGGCGTCGCCGGCGTCTCCACGTGCAGCGCGACGGTGTCCCCCGACTGCACCTCGCAGCAGTAGTCCAACAACAGGTCGGCGTACCGGACGATCCTGGGGTCGCTCATGGCCCGAGCCTACCCGCCGGACGGGTAGCATCGCGGCGTGCCGACCCCCGACGCCCCCACCGGCGAACGCCTCCAGAAGTGGCTCGTCCAGGCCGGCGTCGCCCCCTCGCGCCGCAAGGCGGAGGCGTGGATCGAAGCGGGCCGCGTCGCCGTCGGTGGCACCCCCGCGCGCCTCGGCGCGCGCGTTCCGCCCGGCACCGAGGTCCGCGTCGACGGACGCGTCGTGACCGCCGGCGAACGCGGCACGATCCTGCTCCTGCACAAACCGGCCGGCGTCGTCAGCACCGCCCACGACCCGCAGGGGCGCGCCACCGTCCTCGAGCTCGTGCCGCACGTCCCCGGCCTGCACCCCGTCGGGCGCCTCGACCGCGACAGCGAAGGCCTGCTGCTCCTCACCGACGACGGCGGCCTCACGCAACGCCTCACCCACCCGCGCTTCGAGCACGTCAAGACCTACCGCGCCTGGTGCCGCGGGGGCACCCCGCCCTCCGCCGCCCTCGCCGCCCTCCGGCGGGGCGTGACGCTCGACGACGGGCCCGCCCGCGCCGACCGGGTGGCGCCCGCGCCCGGCGGCGTGGTCCTCGACCTGCACGAGGGCCGCAACCGCCAGGTGCGGCGCATGCTCGCCGCGGTCGGCGCCCCGGTCGAACGGCTGGTGCGCACCCACGTCGCCGGCCTCGCGCTCGGCGACCTGGCCCCCGGCGCCTGGCGCCGCGCGACCTCCGAGGAACGCCGCGCCCTCGGGTATCATCCGACCCAGCGCGGCACCTGACGGCGGGCCGACCGCCCGCCCCCACCCCCCGGGCGTCCGGCACGCCCCCGCGCCCCGGAGGCTGCATGCCCGACCCCGCGAACGACCCGACGCACGCCCCTGCGACCGACACGGTCTTCACGCCCGGCGCCGGCACCGTCCAGATCGCCGAAGCGGACCTCCGCGCCCGCGTCGCGGCGCTCGGGGCGGCCATCGCCGCCGATCACGCCGGCGAACCGCTGCACCTCGTCTGCGTCCTCAACGGCGCGTTCCTGTTCATGGCCGACCTCGTGCGCGCCATCGACGCCCCCCTCACCGTCGACTTCCTCAGCGTCTCCAGCTACGGCAGCCGCACCGAAAGCGCCGGCGAAGTCCAACTCGTCAAGGACCTCGACCAGAGCCTCAAAGGCAAACACGTCGTCCTCGTCGAGGACATCGTGGACACCGGCCTCACCATGCGCTACCTGCTGCAGTACCTCGAGGGCCGCGAACCGCTGTCGCTGAAGGTCGCCAGCCTCCTCAGCAAACCCTCGCGCCGCACCGTCGACGTGCACGTCGACTACCTCGGGTTCGAGATCGACGACGCCTTCGTCTACGGCTACGGCCTCGACGTCGCCCACGCGTACCGCAACCTGCCGTTCGTCACCAGCATGACGCGCGAGGAGGCGGAGGCGGCCGGGGAGTGACCCGCCGCCGGCGCCGCACCGCGGGCCTCGCCCTCCTCGCCGTCCTCGGCGTGGGGTGGGGCGTGGGCCAGATGATGCGCGACGCCGACCCCCCGAACGTGTGGATCGAGACGCCCGCCCGCACCGAGGTCGGTGCGCCGTTCCCGGTCCGGCTCAGCGCCGACGAGCCCGCCCGCTACCGCCTCACGTACGGCGGCGCGACGCTCAGCGCCGTCGAGCAGGCCTGGACCGCGACGCCCGTCGCCGTCGCCGGCGTGCGCGAGCTGCGCGTCGTCGCCGAGGACGCCGCGGGGAACCGCACCGAGGTGCGCCGCACCGTCGAGGGCGTCACGCCCGCCGACGTCACGCCGCGCGTCGTCGGCGGCGCGCGACCGGGCGCCCCCTTCCACGTCGCTCTCGACGTCGCGCCCCCCGACGCGCCGCTGGCCGACCTCGCCGTCCGCGTGGGCGGCCGCGACCTCGTCGTGCACCGCGACGAGGGCGGCCTCGTCGCGTTCGGCGCGGTGCCGCTCCAGCGCGACGCCGGCCGCCTCGACGGCGTCGTCACCTGGCGCGACGGCCTCGACCGCGACCGCGTCCGCGCCCTCGCGGTCCCCTTCGGTCCGCTCGCCACGCCCCACCAGGACCTGAACGTCGACGCCGCCACCCTGTCGGTGATCACGCCCGAGGCGCGCGCGCTCGAGGCGGAGCGCCTCGCCGCGGCGGCCGCCGACCCGCGCGACCCGCCCCGCTGGACGTCGGCGTTCCGCCTCCCGATCGAGGGGCGCGGCACGTCGGGCTTCGCGACGTCGCGCACGTACGCGCCCGGCGGCCCGGTCAGCTTCCACGTCGGCGAGGACGTCGCCGTCCCCACCGGCACGCCGGTCGCCGCGACGAACGACGGCGTCGTCCGCCTCGCCGAGGCCCTCCCCATCAAGGGCGGCACCGTGATCCTCGATCACGGCGCCGGCGTCACCAGCCGGCACTACCACCTCTCGGCCGTCGCGGTGCAGGTCGGCGACGTGCTCGCGGCCGGCGACGTGCTCGGCGCGGTCGGCAACACCGGCCTCAGCACCGGCCCGCACCTGCACTGGGAGGTGCGGGTCGACGGCGTCCCCAGCGACCCGCTGGCGTGGGTGGACCGCACCCGCCCCTGACGACCCCCGCCGCGCCGGCCCCGCCCCCGAGGGGCTGCCCGGGGTGCTAGTCTGCGGCCTCATGAGCGAGCCCGGCGCACGCCCGCGCGTCTTCTCCGGCATCCAACCCAGCGGCGACCTGCACCTCGGCACCTACCTCGGGGCGCTGCGCCAGTGGGTCGAGCACCAGCACGAACGCGACAACGTCTTCTGCGTCGTCGACCTCCACGCGATCACCGTCCCCGAAGCGATCGACCCCGCCACGCTCAAGGCGAAGAGCCGCGAGGTCGCCGCCCTGTACTTCGCGAGCGGCATCGACCCCGACGCGAACCTCGTGTTCGTGCAGTCGCACGTCCGCGAGCACGCCGAACTCACCTGGCTCCTGAACTGCACCACGCCGCTCGGGTGGCTGCACCGCATGACGCAGTTCAAAGCGAAGAGCGAGACGCGCGAGAGCGTCTCCACCGGCCTCCTGGACTACCCGGTCCTGCAGGCGGCCGACATCCTGTTGTACGACACCGACCTCGTCCCGGTCGGCGAGGACCAGGTGCAGCACGTCGAGCTGACGCGCGACATCGCGCAGCGCTTCAACCACCTGTTCGGGGAGGTCTTCACCCTGCCCGACGCGACCGTCCCCCCGAGCGGCGCGCGCGTCATGGGGTTCGACGAGCCCGACGCGAAGATGTCGAAGAGCGTCGCGCAGGTCCGCGACCGGCACGCCGTGAACCTCCTCGACGACGAGCGGGTCATCAAGAAGACCGTCATGAGCGCCGTCACCGACTCCGGGCGGGAGTTCCGCTTCGAGCACGCCGGCGCCGGCGTCCGCAACCTCCTCGGGGTGCTGCGCAGCCTCACCGGCGAGACGTACGAGACGCTCGCCGACCGCTACGAAGGCCGCGGCTACGGCGACCTCAAGAAGGACGTCCTCGAGGCGATCCTGGAGACCGTGAGGCCGATCCGCGAACGCTACGAGGCGTACGCCGCCGACCCGGCGGAACTCGATGCGATCCTCGCCCGCAACGCCGACCGCGCCCGCGAGCACGCCGCCGCCACCCTGAAACGCGCGCAGGACGCCCTCGGGGTCGGCGCCTGACGCCCCCCTTGCGGCCCATCCCGACCCCCACCGCACGCCTGGGCGAGGGGCGCGCCGCGCG
>JAVLCF010000136.1 GCA_031581195.1 Trueperaceae bacterium
ACGAGGACGAGCACGCCGATGAGCATGCGCACGAGGACGAGCACGCCGATGAGCACGCGCACGATCATGGGGACGGGAACCCGCACGTGTTCACCGACCCCGGCACCATGATGGAGATCACCCGCATCCTGGCGGACCGGTTCGCCGCCCACTGGCCCGAGGAGGCGGATGCGATCCGCGCTGCGGAGACCGCCTACCTCACCGACCTCGCCGCCCTCGACGCGGAGATCGCCACCCTCCTCGCGCCCGTCGCGGGGCAGGCGTTCGTGCCGTTCCACGACGCCTGGTCGTCGTTCGCCGCGCACTACGACCTGAACCTCGTGATGGAGATCGAGCCGTTCCCCGGCCGCGAACCGAGCGCCCGCCAGCTGGCCGAAGCGATCGACGTGCTCGCCGAGTACGACGCGCGCGCCATCTTCTCCGAGGTGCAACTCCCCGACCGCCCCGCCCGCGTCCTGGCCGACGAAGCCGGCGTCCGGCTCGGCATCCTCGACCCGCTCGGGGGCGGGGAGGGGCGCGAGGGGTACCTCGCGACGATGCGCTACAACGCCCAGACCATCCGCGACGCGCTGTCCGCCGACTGATGCGACGTGCGGTGGGCCGTGCCGCGCTACCCTGGAGGGATGGAGTTCACCCCGTGAGCGACGTCCCCGCCCCCACCACCCCCACGTCCCGGACCGAGGCCACCCCCTCGGCCCGGGACGCGGTCGCGGCCCCCGCGCTCGAGGTGACGGACCTGCGCGTGACGCGCGGCGAGGCCCTCGTCCTCGACGACGTGTCGTTCACCCTCCCCCGCGAACGCTTCCTCGCCGTCATCGGCCCCAACGGCGCGGGGAAGTCCACCCTCGTCCAGGCGCTCCTCGGCCTCGTGCGGCCCGACCGAGGCCGCGTCCGCGTGTTCGGGCGCGCGCCCCGCAGCGAACCTCGCCGCATCGGCTACGTCCCGCAACTCAAGACGTTCGACCGGACCTTCCCCGCCACCGCCCTCGAGCTCGTCGTGTCCGGCGCGCGCGGGCGCTGGCCGGCCCGCACCACCCCCACCGAGCGCGACGCCGCCTGCGCCGCCCTCGAACGGGTCGGCGCCACCCGCCTTCGCGACCGCCCGCTCGCCCGCCTCTCGGGCGGCGAACTGCAGCGCGCCTTCCTCGCCCGTGCCCTCGTGCGCGAGCCGGATCTGGTGATCCTCGACGAGCCCGCCACCGGCGTCGACTTCCTCGCCGAGCACGACCTCAACCACCTGCTCGAGGCCTACCAACGCGACGCCCGCGCGACGGTGCTGATGGTGACGCACGACCTCGCGGCCGCCCGCCACCACGCCAGCGACGTGCTCGTCCTCAACCGCGCCCGCATCGGCTTCGGCCCCCCCGAGCGCGCCCTCACGCGCGCCTGCCTCGAGCAGGCCTACGGGCACGTCGGGCACGACCACGACCTGGCCCTGCCGTGAGGGGGTGACGCCGATGGAGATCCTGCTCGAACCCCTCCAGTACGCCTTCCTCCAACGCGCCCTCCTCGGTGGCGCGGCGATCGCGATGATGACCGGCCTGCTCGGGGTGTTCGTCGTTCAGCGCGGCCTCGCGTTCCTCGGCAGCGGCCTCGCGCACGCCTCCTTCGGAGGGATCGCGCTCGGAGCGCTCGTCGCCTACGCCGTCGGCGGCGCCGGCCTCCTCGCGCAACCGTTGTGGGTGGCGCTGCCGTTCACGCTCGCCGCCGCCCTCGCGATCGCCTGGGTGCGCGACCGCACCGACCTCTCGAGCGACACCGCCATCGGCGTGTTCTTCGCCGTCGCCGTCGCGCTCGGGGTCCTGTTCCTCTCGCTCATCCCCCCCGACGCGAACGTCGTCGACGTCTACCACCTGCTGTTCGGCTCGATCCTCGCGGTCGGCCCCGCCGACCTCCGGATCATCCTCGTCACCGCCACCGCGGTCCTCGCCCTCCTGATCCTCACCTGGGGCCGCCTCGCCTACGCGACGTTCGACGCCGACCTCGCCGCCGCCGACGGCCTCCCCGTCCGCCTCCTCGACTACGGCCTGTTCGCCGTCGCCGCGGTCGCCGTCGTCGTCTCCGCGCAGGTCGTCGGGATCGTCCTGATGGCCGCCTACCTCGTGATTCCCGCCGCCGCCGCCCGCCTCGCCGCCCGCTCGCTCGTCGCCATGAGCGTCGGCGCGGTGACGATCGGCGTCACCACCACCCTCGTCGGGCTATTCGCCTCCTACGTCGCCGACGTCCCCAGCGGCGCCGCGATCATCCTGCTGCAGGCCCTCGTCTTCGGGGTCGCCGCCGTCACGTCCCGCCGCTGAGCGCGACGCGTCAGGCGTCGTCGCCGCCGCGCACCCGCGCGAGCAGGTCCGCGAAGCGGGCCTCCACCCGCTCGGTCACCGCGGGATCCATCGTGATCTTCTCCGGCCAGGCCCGCGCGAAGCCCTCCTCCGGCACCTTGCGGGTGGCGTCCACCAACCACGTGGGACCGCCCGCCGCGTCGTGCGCGACGCGCACGTCGCGCTCCGGATCGATGTTGTTCAGGGTCGTCCACATGACGTCCTCGAAGTCGGTGGGGTCGGTGTCGTCGTCCAGCACCGCGATCCAGCGCACGCCCTCCGCCGCCCCCTGCCGGGCCGCCCACTCCCCCAGATGCCGACCCTGGTCGGGGCGCGCCTTGTGGGTCGTGAGGAACCAGAAGCCACCCCCCGGCTGGTGCTGCGCCACCACCTCGGCGTGCGCCGGCAGGTCCGCCGCGTCGCGCGGCGGGGCGGGCGTCCAGGCGTCCCCCGGATCGCCGTCCGGGCGTTCCTCGGGATGCTTCTTCGTCCCGTCCACGATGAGTTTCGAGCCGTAACTCCAGGCGCGACTGGCGTGATCGAGAACGTCGATCGGGCCCTTCCCGAACGCCTCGTCGCGGCCCGGCACCGCGTGCGCCAGCACGTGCCGCCAGAACGCCTGGTGCGCCTGCGGGCGGGGCGCATCGCGGTCGGCGACCAACAGGACCTTCGCGAACATCATCTGCCCCAGCCCCAACAGGCCGTTCGCGACCTTGTAGGCGTGCCCCGGGTAGGCCTTGTCGATCGTGACGTTCACCAGGTTGTGCGCGATGCCGGCGGGCGGCATGTGGTAATCCGCGATCTCCGGAAGGATCAGTTGCGCCGGCACCAGGAACAACCGCTCGCTGGCCTCGATCAGGTAGGCGTCCTCCATCGGTGGGCGCCCGACGATCGTCGCGGGATAGATCGCGTCCTTGCGCATCGTCACGGCGGTCACGTGGAAGGCGGGGTAGAGGTCCTGCAGCGTATAGAAGCCGGTGTGGTCCCCGAACGGCCCCTCCACCCGCCACGCCTCCTCGGGATCGACGTACCCCTCGAGCACCACGTCGGCGTGCGCGGGCACCTCGAGGTCCACCGTCACGCCCTTCACCAACTCCACGCGCTTGCCGCGCAACCACCCGGTCAGCGAGTACTCGTTGATCCCCGGGATCGGCGGGAGCGGCGCCGTCGCGGCGTACGTCAGGGCCGGATCGCCCCCGAGGGCGACGGCGACCTCGAGGCGTTCCCCCTTCGCCTTGGCGTGCTCGAGGTGGCGCGCCCCCGTCTTGTGGCGCTGCCAGTGCATGCCGGTCGTCGTCCGGTCGAACACCTGCATGCGGTACATCCCGACGTTCACGTCCCCCTCCACCGGATCGCGACTGATCACCAGCGGCAGCGTCACGAACGGCCCGCCGTCCTCCGGCCAACAGTGCAGCACCGGGAGGCGGTTCAGGTCCACCTCGTCGCCCCGCCACACCACCTCCTGCGCCGGGGCGCGCCGGACGCGTTTGGGCGGCAACGACGCCAGGTCCTTCAACTTCGGGAGGTTCGACGCCAACCCCAGAAAGCCGCCCCCGATCTGGACGTCGATCAGATCCCGGACGCGATCGCCGATCGCGTCCAAGCTCTCCGCCCCCAACGCCCACGCGGTCCGCTGGGCGGTTCCGTAGAGGCCGATCACGAGCGGCAGGTCGCGATCCTCGACGTTCTCGAACAGCAACGCCGGCCCCCCCGCCTTCACCACCGCGTCGGCGAGCGCCGTGATCTCCAAGTACGAACTCACCGGCTCGCGGATGCGGACCAGTTCGCCCTTCTCCTCGAGGAACGCCACGAAACGCTGCAGGTCGCCGCTCATGCGCGCATGCTACCGACGGGCCCGCGCCGCGACGGCGCGCCGGGCCACAGACCGCGACTCAGAAGAGGCGCGTGAGGATGCGCGCGCCCGCCACCCACGTCCCGATCGCCGACCCCAGCGTCGCCCCGAGGAACACCAGCAACGCCCGCGCGACGCGGTTGCCGTACCAGCCGCGCAGGGTCGTCGCGTCCCGCCGGAGCGACGCGAAGTCCCCGACCCGCGGGCGGCGCACCCACACCTCGATGGCGGCCGCGACGAAGCCCGCCCCGATCGTCGGGTTGAGGCTCGTCAACGGCGCGGCGACCGCGGTCCCCAGGACCGTGAACGGGTGGCCGGCCGCCAGGATCGCCCCGACGGCCGACGCCCCCCCGTTGATCCACACCCAATCGCCGAGCAGCGTCCGGCCCAACGCCGGGTCGCGCACGAACCCGACGACGAACCCGGTGATCACCACCGCCGCGACGGCCCACGGCAGCGCCCGCACCCACCGCGCGGCGGGCGGCACCGTGTCGAGCGCCGCGATGCGCTCGGCGGGCGGGGCGTCGGGCCCGGCGCGCAACGTCGCCGCCACCCCCTTCAGGTGCCCCGCCCCAATGACCGCCAGCAGGTGCGGGCGTCCGCCGTCCTCCGCGTCGTCCGTCTCCGTCAGGCGGGCCGCCTCCTGCTCGAGGCGCGCCGCCATGTAGGCGTCGCGTTCCTCGATCAGGGGGCCGTACAGGCGCCCGCCCTGCTCCGCGAACTCCTCGAACGTCGCCTCGAGGACGTCGCCCTCCTTGAGGCGCTCGATCTCCGTTTCGTCGATCGCGTCGCGCGACAGGACGCTGCCCAGAAGCCCCGCGAACAGCTCGAAGCGCCCCCACCACGGCACGTTGCGGTAGACGCGCCGAAGCGTCGTCCCGATGTCGCGATCGATCGTGACGACCTCGAGTCCCGCCTCGTCGGCGCTACGGATGGCGTCGCGCATCTCCTGCCCCGGCTCGATGCCGTACTGGTCCGCCAACCGCTGCTGGAAGGCGCCCAACGCCAGGTTCGCCGCCATCGCCCCCGCCCGGCCGGTGCGCACCACCTCGAACAGGTCGGTCTTCAGGATGCGGTCGGGATCGACCAACGCCGCGTGGCGTTGCGCGTCGAGCTCGAGCGCGACGACGTCGTACGCCCCCGAGCGGATGCGGGCGACGACCTCCTCGGCGCTGGCGCGCGAGACGTGCGCGGTGCCGAGCAGCGTCACGTCGACGCCGTGCACCCGGACGGTCTCGACCGGACCGCCGGACGCGTCCGGCGGTCCGGCGTCCGCGCCGGGCGCGTCGGGGGGAGGGGGGGCGTCGCTCACGAACCCCGAGTCTACCGGCTCGCGCCCGCCGCGCGGGTCCGCCCGCCGTCCGGGGGCGC
>JAVLCF010000137.1 GCA_031581195.1 Trueperaceae bacterium
GGCGAGGTCGGCCTCGACGTCGGTCCAGACCGCCCGCAGGACGTCGAGCCCGTCGGGCCCGCCGTACAGCGCGCCGGCGGGGTCGTGCGCGACCTCCGGAGCCGCGCCGGCGCGGTCGGCGTCGGGGAGGTAGGGCAGGTTGGCGGCCAGCAGGTCCAGGCGCGGGGGGAGCGCCCGGAGGGCGGGGGGGTCCGCGCCGGCGCCCCGCACGAGCTGCACGCCGGGGGCGTGCAGGCGGACGTTCCGGGCGGCGACCGCGAGCGCGTCCGCGCTCGGGTCCGACGCCCACACCTCGGCGTCGGGGCGGGCGACCTGGAGGGCGACCGCGATGGCGCCGCCGCCCGTCCCGACGTCCCACACGACCGGCGCGACGCGGTCGCGGAGGACCGCGAGGGCCCGCTCGACGAGGACTTCGGTCTCCGGGCGCGGGACGAGCGCGCCCGGGGCGGCGACCAGGGCGAGGCCGTGGAAGTCCGCTTCGCCGGTCAGGTGCTGCAGGGGGGTGCCGGCGGCGCGCGCCGTCGTCACCTCCGCGAGGTGGCGGCGTTCGTCGCCGCTCAGGTCGCGGGGGTCGCTGAGGCGGGCGAGGCGGTCACGGCCGGTAATGAAGGTGAGGAGTCGGTCGGCGTCGACGTCGGGTGACGCGACGCCGGCCTCCGCCAGGCGGTCGCGGACCGCGCGCCAGGCGTCGTGCGGCCCCGCGGGCAGGTCCGCGTCGCGCGTCACCGGCGGTCAGTCGGCGCGGTCGGGGTCGTCGTCCTCGTCGTCGGACGGGCCGTCGGCGGACGCGTCGGTCGCGCCGACCGCCAGGTCACCCCAGAAGGCGTCGGCGGGGGCGTCGCCCTCGACCGCGGCGTCGCCCGCATCCCCCGCGTCGGCGGCGGCCTGGAGTTCCGCCGCGACGCCGCCGTCGTAGTTGGGGCGCAGCACGACGCGTCGGTCGCGGCCCGAGCCGGTCGATTCGCTGGCGACGTCGGCGTCGTCGACGACCGCCATGTGGATCACGCGACGTTCCGCGGCGCTCATGGGCTCCAGTTCGACCGGTTCGCCGTACTTGCGGACCTGGTCGGCGGCGGCCTGCGCGTCGCGGGTGAGGCGTTCGTCGCGGCGGCGCTTGTAGCCGCCGACGTCGACGTGGACGCGGACCGGCTCGTCGCCGGGCTTGTTCACGACCGCGTTCGCGAGCTGTTCGAGCGCCGCGAGGGTGCGGCCGCCCTTCCCGATGAGGCGTCCGGCGTCGCCCCCCTCGATCTCCGCGGCGACGTGCCCCTCGGGCGTCTCGTGCACCGCGACGTCGTAGGCGGGGTCGAGGTGCTCGAGCAGGCCGGCGAGGAAGGTGCGGGCGCGTTCGTGCGCCGGGGCGTCGTGCGGGACGTCGGCGACGGCGAGCGCCTCGCCGAGCTCCGCAAGGTCGGCGTCCGCGTCGGCGGGGGGGGCGGCCTCGTCGTTGCCGATCCCCAGGTCGTCGAGCATGCGGTCGAGGTCGTTGCCTTTGTCGTCGCTCAATCGCGTTCCCTCCCCGGGAGCGGTGCGTGCGCCCGGCGGGTCACCCGGAGGCGCCCGCCGCGGCGCCACGACCGCGTTGGATGAGCCAGTATTGCAGGACTTGGACGCCCATGGACACCACGAAGTAGAGGAGCACCCCTGCGGGGAACCCGAACAGGATGAAGGCGAAGACGACGTTGATGAGGATCTGTTGGCGGAGGCTCTGCGGGTTGCCGCGCGCGCTGAACCACGACATCGCGAACATCACCATCACGTACAGGATGGGCAGGATGAACGTCGGGTCGCGCTGCCCGAGGTCGGGCACCCACAGGAACCCCTCGCCGAACTCGAAGTTGACGAAGACGCGCCAGAGGATGATGAACAGCGGCATCTGCAACAGGATCGGGAGGCACCCGCCGGCGGGGTTGACGCCCGCCTCGCGGTAGAGCTTCATCGTCTCCTGCGTCAGGGTCTCGCGGTCGTCCTTGTGTTTCTTCTGCAGCTCCTGGATCTTGGGTTGCAGCTCCTGCATGCCGTACATCGATTTCGTTTGGGTGTTGATCAACGGCCACACGAGCGCGCGGAACAACAACGTCAGGGCGATGATCGACAGGCCCCAGTTGCCGAGGTAGTCGTGGAGCGTCTGCAGCACCCAGAGGATGCCGAGCGACAGGCGCCCGAGGATGTTCGGGTCGAACAGGCCGGGCATCTCGACGTAGCCCTCCTGCTCGTAGCGCACCAGCTCGTTCGGGCCGAGGTAGCTGCGGACGTCCAGCGACGCGGTCGCGCCCGCCGCCCCCCCGAGCGGCACCTGCAGCGCCATTTCGCGGGGCGGGAGCGGGAGCGCCTGCAGGTCGTCCTGCAGCGGCGCGCCATCCGCGGCGCGCTGGGGCGTGAGCACGATCGCGAAGGCGGTGTTGCGGTCGTTGTTCTGGAGGCTGGCGTAGCTGGGCGTGCCGACCGCTTGCGACAGCGGGTTCGTGGCGCTGGAGCCGTCCTCGCCGTAGCCCTGGCCGACCTTGAGGACGGGATCGTCGACGCCGGCGACGCCGGGGAACGACAGTTGCAGCGGGATGGCGTCGGCGTCCGCGGCGTCGGCCGCCGTGACGCGGGTGGCGCGCACGTCCAGGAGGACGGTGTGGCGGAGGTTGCTGACCTCGACGGTGCGCTCGACCTCGAGCGGGCCGGCGCGGTGGGTGAAGGTCCCCCGCACGACGTCCTCGTTCACGCGTTCCCAGGTCGCGGTCGCCGCTTCGGGCGGCAGGTACGCCCCGTCCAGCCGGAGCGCCGCGCCCGGCCGGGGTGCGTCGTCGGGGATCAGGTTCTGGCGTTGGTCGAGGTCGTAGTTCGAGAAGGTCTGGCCCTTCTGGGGTTTGGCGTACGCCGCGACGATCTCGCCCGCCTCGGTGAAGAACAGGTCGACGCCCTTCGTCGGGACGCGCGTCAGGGCGGCGTCCTGCAGGCCGCACCAGAAGGAGGGGCTGGCGCCGTCGCAGGACTCCGCGACGGTCTCGGCGTCGCGGAACTCGGCGAAGGTGAAGTCGTGCACGCCGAACTCCACGGCGTGCGCCGTGGACAGCGCGAGGGCCGCGAGGAGGGCGAAGGGGACGCGAAGGGTCACGATTCCTCCCGGAGGGGGGTCAGGGACGGGGCGCGGTCGAGCGCGGCACGGTCGGGCGCGGCGTGGGGCGCGACGGCGTCGCGGGGTGGGGGGACCGGATCGAAGCCGCCGGGGTGGAACGGGTGGCACTTCGCGACGCGCACCACCGCCAACGCGCCGCCGCGCAGCGCGCCGTGCGTGAGGATCGCGTCGTGCGCGTAGCGGCTGCAGGTCGGGTGGAAGCGGCAGGTGGGTTGCGGCTTCAGGGGCGAGATCAGGCGGCGGTACACGACGATCGGCGCGACCAGCAGGTACCGCGGCAGCCGCCGCAGGAACGCGAGGGCGCGGCTCACGGGAACGAACTCCGCTCGAGCGCCGTGCGCAACGAATCGCGCAGCGCGTGGTAGTCGGCGTCGGCGGCGGACGGGCGGGCGATCACGAGGAGGTCCACCCCGCGTTCGCCCAGGTCGCGGTCGGCCACGAGCGCGCGGAGCGCTTCGCGGAGGCGGCGGCGGACGCGGTTGCGGACGACGGCGTTGCCGACCTTCCGGCTGGCGACGATGCCGACGCGGAGGCCGGGCTCGCGGACCGGGCGCCACCGGACCGACAGCAGACGTGCGCCCCCCGAACGCCCCCGACGGAGGCGTTGGAAGGCGCGGTCGCCCTTGAGGGAACGGACGACGGTGGGCACGCCGTCTCCACGGACGACGTCAGCCGTCGGAGACGGTGAGGCGGTTGCGGCCCTTGCGGCGGCGACGCTTGATCGCGTTGCGACCACCGGGGGTGCTCATCCGGGCCCGAAAGCCGTGCGTCTTCGCGCGCTTGCGGCGGTTGGGTTGGTAGGTGCGCTTCATGCTCTCTCCTTCGCGGGTCGCGGGGCGCGGCGGCCGCCGGAGCCCGGGGCGGCGCGAACCGGCGCCACCCAGCAGGTGAGACTAGCATGCCGCGCGCCCCCGCGGGCAAGCGGCGCGCGGGCTCAACGGGCCTGCAGCGCCGCGGCGGCCTGCAGCAGCCGGCCGTCGCCGAGCGGGGGCGCCAGCAACTGCAGCCCGACCGGCAGGCCGCCCCCCTCGACGTCCGCCGGGACGCTGATCGCCCCGAGCCCCGCGAGGTTGGCGAGGACGGTGTCGGCGTCCCCGAGGTACATCGCGAGCGGGTCGTCGACCCGTTCCCCGACCTCGAAGGCGACGCCCGGCGCGGTGGGGGTCGCGAGGAGGTCGACCTGCCCGAACGCCGCCTGCAGGTCGTCGGCGACCTTCCGGCGGACCTGCAGGGCGCGCCCGTACCAGGCGTCGACGTGCCCGGCGGACAGGGCGAAGGTGCCCATCAGGATCCGGCGGCGCACCTCCCGCCCGAACCCCGCGCCGCGCGACGCGGTCGTGACCGCCACCTGCCCGTCGCCGTCCGCCCCGACCCGGACGCCCGCGATGGTCCCGTCGTAGCGCGCGAGGTTGCTGGCGGCTTCGGCGCTGGCGATCAGGTAGTACGCCGCGAGCGCCGCCGGGGCGGCGGGCACCGCGACGTCGCGGACCTCCGCCCCGAGCGCCTCGAGGCGCGCGAGGGTGGCGTGCGTCGCCGCCTCGACCTCCGGGGCGTTGCCCGCCCCGAACGTCTCCACGACCCGGCCGACGCGGAGCCCGGCGAGCGGCGCGTCGCCGCCCTCCGCGCGCGCGAGGTCGCGGGCGAAGACCGCGGGCACGTCGAGGCTGGTCGCGTCCTTCGGGTCGCGCCCCACCATCGCGTCGAGCGCCGCGGCGACGTCGCCCGCGTCGCGCGCGACGACGCCGACCTGGTCGAGGGAACTGGCGTAGGCGATCACGCCGGAGCGCGACAGGGTGCCGTACGTCGGTTTGAACCCCAGCACGCCGGTGAAGGCCGCGGGTTGCCGCACCGACCCGCCGGTGTCGGTCCCGAGCGCCAGCGGCACCGCGCCCCCCGCGACCGCGGCGGCGGAGCCGCCGCTCGAGCCGCCCGCGACGCGGGTCGGGTCGACGGGGTTGCGGACCGGACCGTGGACCGACGCTTCGGAGCTGCTGCCCATCCCGAACGCGTCGAGGTTCGCCATCGCGATGGCAATCGCGCCGGCCGCCTCGAGGCGGGCGACGACGGTGGCGGTCTCGGGGGGCACGAAATCGGTGAGGATCGCCGACCCGGCGCTCGTGCGGACGCCGGCGACGTTCAGGTTCGCCTTCACCGCGAACGGCACGCCGGCGAGCGGCGGCGCGCTGGCGCCCGCCGCCAACTGCGCGTCGAGGGCGTCCGCGGCGGCGCGCGCCCGGTCGTGCAGCAGGTCGGTGAAGGCGTTCGTGGTCGCCTGCAGGGCGTCGGCGCGGGCGAGGGCGGCGTCGACCTCGGCGCGCGCGGTCGTGCCGCCGGCCGCGACGGCGGCGGCGACCTCGGTCGCGCGGCGGGAGGGGTCGGCCATGCCGGCGAGGAT
>JAVLCF010000138.1 GCA_031581195.1 Trueperaceae bacterium
GGGGGCGGTGGGGGCGGGGTCAGCGCGGCCGGCGCAGCAGCCACGCCCCCGCCACGATCAACGCCGCGGGCACGAGCCACCCGAGGGCGCCCCCGAACCAGCCCCCGAAGATCAGGAACTCGAAGAACGCCCCGAACGCCGCGAAGAACGCCAGCCCGACGCCGACCAGGCGGACGCCCTCCTTCTGTTCCGCGGGGTCCTCGACGATGCTGGCCTTCAGGAAGGTGCCGGCCCCCACCCCGGCGATCACGAGGCCCCAGGCGTAACTCCACGTCTCGAACGACTGGGTGGCCTCCTGCACCAGCAGGATCAGCCCGACCGTCGTGACGATCGCGCCGGGCACCGCGAGGTCCGCGAAGCGGAGGGGGCCGGCGACGGCGACGGCGGCCATCGCCACGCCGGGCACGATGATGAACAACGGCCACGTTTCGCCGCCCCCGAGGCGGGCGAGGACGAGGACGAGGCCGAGCGCGACGAGCAGCAGGCCGAGGGGGCGGGTACGGGCCATGGGGACCTCCTGGCGCGAGTCTAGCGGACCGGCGTGGCGGCGGCGTGGGCGACCGCCGCACGGGCGTGCACGAGCCCGTTCTCGATGAAGACGTCGCTGGTGCGGGTCCCGAAGCCGGCCGAACCGATCGCGTACAGGCCCGGCACGGTCGTCTGGTAGTGCGCGTCGAGCTCCGCGACGCGGGTGGCGGCGTCCACCTTCGCGCCGGCGCCCTCGAGGAGGTCGCCGGTCGCGCGGTAGCCGGTCAGCAGGTACACCCGGTCGGCGGGCAGCGTGAGGGCCTCCCCGTCGCGTTCGGCGTGCACGGCGCCCGGCACGATGCGGCGGACGGTGGTGCGGAAGTGCGCGGCGATCGAGCCCTCCTTCACCCGGTTCTCGAGGTTCGGGCGGATCCAGTACTTGAGGCTGGGCTTGAACGCCTCCCCGCGGTGCACCATCGTCACGCGCGCGCCGCCGCGGTACAGGTCGAGCGCGGCGTCCGCGGCGCTCGAGCCGGCCCCGACGATCACGACGTCGCGCCCGAACCAGCGGTGCGCTTCGTCGTACGCGTGCGTGACGTGCGGCAGGTCCTCGCCCGGCACGTCGAGCCGGTTGGGGGTGTCGAAGTAGCCGGTCGCCACCATCACGCGGCGCGCCCGGAGGGTGCGGACGCCGGCGTCCGCGCCGGGCGCGACGTCGCGCACGTCGAGGGCGAACCCGTCGCCGTCGGGGCGGACGGCGGTCACCTCGTGGAACGGCGCGACGTCGAGCGCCTCCGCGGCGGCGACCTTGCGGTAGTACGCCAGCGCCTCCTTGCGGGTCGGTTTGTCGGTCGCGGTCACGAGCGGGTGGTCGCCGATCTCCAGCCGTTCGCTGGTCGTGAAGAACGTCATGTACGTCGGGTAGCGGTAGATGGCGTCGACCAGGCCGCCCTTCTCCAGCACGCGGGCGTCGAGGCCCGCCCGTTTCGCGCGGATGGCGGCCTCGAGGCCGATGGGGCCGGCGCCGATGATGATCAGGTCCGTCATGCGCGCCAGCGTAGCAGGGACGTCCGCGGGCGACCGGGGTCCGGCTCGCGGTGCCGTGGCGCGGCGCTTCGGGGTGGGCGCGCCCGCGGTACGCTGCCGCGGGAGGCCGGGAGGAGCACCGTGAGCGAAGGACGAACGCCGGGACCGCACCGGGGGTCGGCGCCGGGAGCGGGCCGGTGACCGACACCAACGGGCCGGGGGGCGGAGCGGGCGCGTTCGCGTGGCTCAGCGTGGGGGCGGCGCTGTTGTTCACCAGCTACTTCATGACGACGACGCTCGCGCCGCTGTTGGCGGTGGCGTTGGGCGCACCTCCCGCCCTGTTGGGGTCGGTGGTCGCCGCGACGTTCGTGCTGCCGCTCCTGCTCGCGATCCCCACCGGGGGGTGGGTCGACCGGGTCGGGGGGCGACCGCTCGCGGTCGCGGGGACCGGCCTGCTGGTGCTCGCGCCGGTGGGGGTGGCGGTCGCACCGTCGATCGCGACGTTGTTCGGCCTGCAGGTCCTCACCGGCGTCGGGCAGCTGTTGGGCGTCGTCGCGGCGCAGTCGCTGGTGGCGGGCTTCGGGGCCGGGCGGGCCCGCGAACGCAACTACGGGGTGTACGGCGCCTTCGTGTCCGGTGGGCAGCTGCTGGGTCCGGTCGGCGCGGGCGTGCTGGTGGACCTCGCCGGGTTCGCGGCGGCGTTCGGGGTCGCGTCGGGCGTCGCGGCGCTCGGGACGCTGGCCTTCGCCGCCGTCCGGCCCGCCGCCCGGCCGGCGGGGCCGCCCCCCGACCCCGCGGGTCGGACGCCGTGGCGGGCGCGGCTCCGGTCCGCGTGGGGCGCCCTGCCGCGCGGGGCGGCGCGGGTGGCGGGGCTGTTGCGCCTCCCGTCGGTCCGCGCCAGCCTGTGGGTGAGCGGCACCGTGATGGTGGTGATGATCGCGCACAACTCGTTCCTCCCGGCGTCCCTGGAGGAGCGTCGGGTCCCCGCGACGCTGATCGGGGGGATCGTGAGCCTGCGGTCGCTCGTGGCGGTCGTGGTGCGCCCGTTCATGGCCCGCATCGTCGCGGCGTTCGGGGGGCGCCGCCCGACGTTCCTCGCGATGCTCGCCCTCGCGTCGGTCGGGACGGCCGGCCTGGCGGTCGGCGCGAACCTGGTGCTGCAGGGCGTCGCCGCGGTCGCGCTCGGGGTGGCGGTGGGCGTCGCGCAACCGCTCACGATGGCGGCGATGGTGGAAGAGGTCGCGGCCGAGCGGCACGGCTTCGCGCTCGGGACGCGCATCACCGCCAACCGCCTCGCGCAGGTCGTGGCGCCCTTGGCGTTGGGGGCGGCGGCGCAGGCGTTCGGCTACGCCGCGACGTTCCTGCTGACGGCGGGCTTCCTCGCCGCCATGACCGGCGGCCTGGGGCGCCTGCGTCGCTGACGCCGCGCGGCGCGTCAGTCGTCCCGGCGTCCGCCGTAGGCGACGGCGTCGATCGCTTCGTGCCCGTCGTAGTCCAGCAGTTCGTAGAGGCGGGCGCGGGTCTGCATCTCGGGTACGAGGTCGCGTTGGTGCCCGGCCTCGTGCAGGTGGCGGAGGCCCCGCTCGACGGCGCCCATCGCCAGCCGGAGGCTGGTGACGGGGTAGAGGACGAGGTCGTAGCCGAGGTCCGTGAGGGTCTCGAACGCCAGGAGCGGCGAGCGACCGAACTCCGTCATGTTCGCGAGCAAGGGCGCGTCGATCGCCGCGCGCATGCGGGCGAACTCCGCTTCGTCCTGCAGCGCCTCGGGGAAGATCGCGTCGGCGCCGGCCGCGAGGTACGCCCGGGCGCGTTCGATGGCGGCGTCGAGCCCCTCCACCGCGCGCGCGTCGGTGCGCGCGACGAGGACGGTGGTCGGGTCCTGCCGGGCGGCGGCGGCGGCGCGGATCGTGCGTTCCATGGCGGCGGGGTCGACGAGCTCCTTGCCGCCGAGGTGCCCGCAACGTTTCGGGTTGCGTTGGTCCTCGAGGTGCAGCGCGGCGACGCCGCGCCGCTCGAGCTCCTGCACCGTGCGCACGACGTTCAACGCCTCCCCGAAGCCGGTGTCGGCGTCCACGAGAAGCGGAAGGGACGTCGCGGTGGCGAGGCGGCCGGCGCGGTCGGCGAGCTCGGGGAGGGTGGTGAGGCCGACGTCCGGCATGCCGAGCTCCGCGGCGAACGCGCCGCCGGAGAGGTACACGCCGTCGAAGCCGATCTCCTCGACCAGGCGGGCGACGAGGGGGGTCGGGGCGCCCGGCAGGCGGAGGGGCGGCCCCGAGCCCGCCAACGCCGCGCGGAACCCCCGGCGGACGGCGGCGGGATCGCGCGGTTCGAGCGCGATCACCGGAAGATCCCGCCCTGCGTCGCGGGGTCGTCCGCCTCGTTCGCGAGGTGCGGGGCGGCGACCGTGAGGGCGCGCACCTCGTCCGGGGCGAGGGTGTCGAGGCGTTCGGCGAGGTGCAGGAAGCGGTCCTGCTCGGGGGTCGGGACGACGCCCTCGGCGAGGGTCCGGAACTTCGCGACGTAGTCGGCCCGCGCGAACGGGGCGGCACCGTTGGGGTGGGCGTCGGCGACGTCGCGTCGCGCGTGCACCGTCTCGCCGTTCGTGAGCGTGACGGTCATCTCCCCGCCGAACGCCCGCTCGCCGGGGTCGGTCGCGCGGTACCGCGCGGTCCAGGTGGGGTCCTCCTCGGTGCGGATCTTGTGCCACAGCGCGACCGTGTCGGGTCGGTGGGCGCGCGCCGGGGCGTAGCTGTCGACGTGGTGCCAGACGCCGTCCTGCAGGGCGACGGCGAGGATGTACATGAGGCTGTGATCGAGGGTCTCGCGGGTCGCGTCGGGATCGAACTTCTCGGGGTCGTTCGCGCCGGTCCCGATCACGTGGTGCGTGTGGTGGCTGGTGCGGACGACGACCTCCTCGATGGCGGCCACGTCGATCGCGTCGGGGCCGCCGGGGAGGCGACGGCGGACGTCGAAGGCGAGGTCGATGAACGCTTGCGCCTGGTACTCCGCGGAGTGGGCCTTCGTGTAGGTCTCGAGGATCGCGCGGCGCGGGTCGTCCGGGTCGGGGAGCGGCACGACGTAGCGCGCGTCGGGCCCGTCGAGGAGCCAGGCGAGGACGCTGTCCTCGCCCTCGTAGATCGGGGCGGGGGCCGCCTCGCCGCGCATGGCGCGGTCGACGGCGGTGACCGCCAGGAGGGCGGAGTGCCCGGGGACGTACGCCTTCCAACTGCTGATGGTGCCCTTTCGGGATTGCCGCGTGGAGAAGGCGACGTGGACCGCCTGGTTGATCGCTTGGTACGTCGTGGCGACGTCGAGGTCCAGCATCGTCGCGAGGCCCGCCGCGGTGGCGGGGCACAGGTGCGCCATGTGGTCGATCTTGTGGCAGTGCAGACAGATCGACTTCACCAGCGCGACGTGCACCTCGTACGCCGCGACGATGCCGCGGGTCAGGGCGGCGCCGTCCCGGCCGGTCTGCTGCGCGACGGCCAGCAGCGGCGGGATCGCGTCGCCGGGGTGCGCGTAGTCGGCGGCGAGGAAGGTGTCGTGAAAATCGAGTTCGCGGACCGCGACCGCGTTCGCCCAGGCGGCCCACTCGGCGTGCACGCGGACGTCGGGGGCGTGCCCGAACGGCGTGGCGCCGCGCGGGTGGGGGTGGGCGAGCGCCTGCGCGCGGGCGTTCGCGACCGGCGCTCGGTCGAGGGACGCGACGGCGACGGCGGCGTCGTCGATCAGGCGGTTGGCGGCCATCGCGGCGACGTCGGCGTCGACGGTGCGGGTCCCGAGGGCGGTTTCGGCCAGCTTCCACGCCAGCTGCTCGGAGCGGGGGAGGGCCGCGCGGGAGGGGTGGACGGTGACGAGGTGGTCGGTCAACGGAGGTCTCCTGAGGAAGGGATGGGGGCAGGATACCCGCGGCGTGCGCCGCGCCCGACCGCCGCCCCGGGGGGCGACGGAGGGACGCAGGCGACGGGGCGTCGGGGCGTCGGGGGCCGCGGTCAGTCGTTCATCGGG
>JAVLCF010000139.1 GCA_031581195.1 Trueperaceae bacterium
GCGCTCGCGGCGGAGGGGGCGCGGCGCGTCCGGTTCGGGCCGCGCATCCTGCGCGCCGAAACGGCGCCGGTGGCGTTCGCCGCCCTCGCGTTGGCGGAGGGGGCGTCGTGAAGGGCGGCGCGAGGGACGTCGTGAGGGGCGTCGCGCGCGGTGTCGCGGCCCTGCTCGCGAGCGTCATCCTGCTGGGGGGCTGTACGCCGTTGTTCGTGCCGCCGGTCCCGGCGGAGCTCCCGGACATCCCGCCGCGCCTCCGCATCGCCGACGCCCGCCTCGAGCGGGTGGAGGCCCGACCGGTGCTGCGCTTCACGGTGCGGGAGGTGCCCCGCGACGGCTGGTTGGCGGTGCAGTGGTTCCCGCCCGCCGGGTTCGAGGTGGCCTCCGCCAGCGTCTGGTTGGACGCGGACGACGCCGGGCGCGCCGTCGCCCTGGCGGTCCCCGACGACGTCGGGTCCCTCCGGGAGGGACGCTGGCGGGTGGTCGTGTCGTGGGGGGGACGCTACGTGCGGCAGCTCGAGTGGCGCGAGCCGGCGACTGGGCCGACCGACGACGGTTGAGCGGCGTGCACGCACCGACGGGGACGGGGGGCGCCGCACGGCGCCCCCCGTCCCCGCGAACGCGTCGCTGCGCGGCGGGCGTCAGCCGTTCGCGGCGGCGGCGGCGCGCTTCGCCGCTTCGCGTTGCTTGCCTTTGAACCACACGACGAGCGGCGAGAGGATGAAGATGCTGGAGAACGTCCCGACGCCGATGCCGATCAGCAGCGTGAGGGAGAAGTCCCGGAGGACGCTCCCACCGAACAGCAGCAACGCCAGCACCGGCACGAGGGTCGTGCCGGACGTCACCAGGGTCCGCGCGAGCGTCTGGTTGACCGACAGGTCCACGATCCCCTCGTAACTCCGGTCGCGGGTCTTGCGGAGGTTCTCGCGGATCCGGTCGGCGATGATGATCGAGTCGTTCAGGCTGTAGCCGACGACGAACAACAACGCCGCCAACACCGGAATCGAGAAGTCCGCGCCGGTCAGGTGCACCACCCCGAGGGTGATGGCGACGTCGTGCAGGGCCGCGAGGATGGCGGCGATCGCGACGATCCAGGTCGGCCAGAAGCGCCACGTGACGTACGCGAGGATCGCGACGAGCGCCACCCCGATCGCGTAGAGCGCGCCGCGACGCAGGTCCGCGCCGACCGACGGCCCGACGAAGTCCGCGGACAGGAGCGACGCGTTCACCGCGTCCGCCAAGTCGTTCGGGAAGCGTTCCGCGACGCCGTCGGTCTCCACCAGCGGCGCGCGGACGCTGAGCAGGTGGTCGCCGATCGTGTCGTCGGTGACCTCGACGACCGTCGCCGCGTCGCCGCGGATGCCGTCGTAGCCGAGGGCGTCGATGGCGTCGCGGACGTCGGGAATGGCGAGGGGGCCCTCGCCCTGCAGCAGCATCGAGGTGCCGCCCGTGAAGTCGGTCGAGAAGCGCAGCCCCTGCGTCCCGATCGTCGCGACGGAGGCGACGGCGAGCAGGCCCGAGGTGCCGACGACGACGAGGGCGCGCCGGACGAAGCGGATGCGGACGCCCTGCACGTAGAAGCCGCGCGGTAGGTAGGAGCGCTTGATGCGCGTCGTCGCCAAATCGAGGATCCACGGCACGATCACGACGTTGACGAAGACCGCCGCGAGGATGCCGATCGCGAGGGTGATCGCGAAGCCGCGCACGGCACCGCTCGTGTACTGGTAGAGCGCGCCGGCGGCGAGGAGGGTCGTGACGTTCGCGTCGACGATGGCGGACAGCGAGTTGCCGAAGCCGCGCTTCATGGAGAGGCGCAGGCCGTGCCCCTCGCGCATCTCCTCCTTGATGCGTTCGAAGCTGATGACGTTGCCGTCGACCGCCGCGCCGATCGTCAACACGAGGCCGGCGAGGCCGGGCAGCGTCAGGGCGGCCCCGAGGCCGGCCAGGACGCCGAACACGAACAGCATCGCCAGGCCGATGCCGAACGCCAGGACCCCACCGAACAGCACCCCGTAGTACGCGAGGATGGCGATCAGGACGCCGGCCCCCCCGAGGAACGCCGCGGTGCGGCCGGCCGCGATCGAGTCCGCCCCGAGGGTCGGGCCGATCGCGCGGACCTCCTGCACCGACAGTTCGATCGGGAGGCTGCCGCTGCGCAGCACCAACGCGATGTCGGTCGCTTCGTCCAGCGACCCGATGCCGGTGATCTGGCCGGAGTCGCTGATGCGCGACTGCAGCGTCGGGGCGGTGATGATGCTGCCGTCGAGGACGATCGCCATCCGGCGGCCGGTGTTCGCGCCGGTGAAGTCCCCGAAGTCGCCGGCGGCCTCGCGACCGATCTCGAAGAAGACCGCGGGACCGAGCGCCGCGCCGCCCGACCGATCGAAGTCGGCGGTCGCGTCGCGCACGATCTCGCCGGTGAAGGCGGGCGCCTCGAGGTCGTCGAGGGTCAGCGACGTCGTCGGCAGGTCGTTCGCGGCCTCGCGGACGAGGGCGAACTCGAGGATCGCCTGTTGCCCGATGAGGTCCAGCGCGCGGTCCTGGTCCTCCGACGTGAGGCCGGGCAGCTCGACGACGATGCGGTTGCCGCCGCTCGTTTGGATCAGGGGTTCGGCGACGCCGAACTCGTTGACGCGGTTCTCGACGATGTTGCGGGCGGTCCGTAGGTCCTCGGGGGCGGGTTCGGGCGTGTCCGACTCCAGCACGACCCGCAGGCCGCCCTGCAGGTCGAGCCCGAGCTTCAGGGGCGCGTCGGTGCCGCCGAGCGGTTGCAGCAGGTACCAGAGGGAGGCGAGGACGGCGATCGCGAAGGCGAAGCCGGTGAGGGTGCGTTGCGTCATGGGGCTCCTCGAGGGGGGGGAGGGATGCGGCGTGGGGGGGAGGGCGACGAGGTCGGGCGCCGGCGACGTGCGGGCGCCCGGCTCGCCTCACCCCCCGTCGAGGAGGCGGCGCGCGAACCAGCGTTGGGCGCGGCCGGCCCGCACGCTGGTGCGGCCCCGCCGCGCCCGCAGGGGGGTGCGGACGGTGCGGAGCGCCAGCCCACCGAGGGCGAGCGCGAAGGCGCCGGCCGCCGCCCCCGAGGGGGCGGCGGGGGCGGGGGTCGCGCGCCAGGCGAGGTCGTCGCCGTGGCCGGGAAGCCCGACGGCGGGCCGGGGGGGCGCGCCGTCGCTCGGGGGCGCGACGCGCCACGGAACGCCGGTGACCGTGAGGGCCGCCGCGAGCGCCAGCGTCACCCCCACCGCGGCGAGGCGGTGGGGGGCGGGGGCGTTCGCGGCGGCCGCGCCCGACATCAGACGACCGGGACTTCCACCATCTCGTACGCTTCGATGACGTCGCCCTCCTGGACGTTGTCGTAGTTCTGCAGGTTCACCCCGCACTCGAAGCCCTGCCCGACCTCGCGGACGTCGTCCTTGAAGCGTTTCAGGCCGGCGATGGAGCCCTTGTAGACCTCCTTGCCGCCGCGGGTGATGCGCGCCTTGGCGTTGCGGCGCAACTGCCCGTCGGTGACGTACGACCCCGCGATCGTGCCGCTCCGCGGGACCTGGATGACGGCTCGGACCTCGGCGTGACCGATGACCTTCTCCTCGTACTCCGGTTCGATCTGCCCGCGAATGAGGCGCTGGACGTCCTCGATGAGTTGGTAGATGATCTTGTAGCTCTTGAGGGGGATGCCCTGCCGCTCCGCGGACTTCTTGACGCTGCCGGGCGGGTTCACGCCGAACGCGATGACCTGCGCGTCGGCGGTGGAGGCCAACAACAGGTCGGATTCGGTGGGCGCCCCGACGTCGGCGAGCATGATGTCCAGCTCGACCTCCTCGGCCGCCTCCGACTCCTTCTCCAGGACGCCGCGGATCGCTTCCAGCGTGCCCTGCGTGTCGGCCCGGAGGATGATCGGCAGCGTCGTGACGCGCGCCTTGCCGAACAGGTCGGCGAGGGTGAGGTCCTTGCGGCCGATCGCTTCGCGTTCCTCGGTCTCGCGCGCGTCGGCGCGTTCCTGGGTGAGGCGGCGTGCTTCGGCGTCGCTCTCGACCGCCTCGACGTCGGCGCCGGCCGCCGGTTGGCTGGAGAAGCCCAGCACCTGCACCGGGACCGACGGGCCGGCCTCCTTCAGGGTCGCGCCGGTGTGGTCGGTGAGGCGGCGGATCTTCGCCCACGCCTCCCCGGACACGATGGCGTCCCCGACGCGTAGGGTGCCCTCCTGCACGAGGACGGTGGCGAGCACGCCCGCCTGCTTGTCGAGGATCGATTCGATCACGACGCCGCGCGCCGCCCCCTGCGGGTCGGCGCGGAGGTCCTCGAGTTCGGCGACGAGGGCGATCATCTCGAGCAGGTCGGGGATCCCGTCGCCGGTGACGGCGCTGATCGGCACGGTGATGGTGTCGCCCCCGAACTCCTCGGGCACCAGCTCGACCTGCATGAGGTCCTGCTTGACCTTGTCCGGTTGGGCGTTCGGGAGGTCGATCTTGTTGATCGCGATGATCATCGGCACGCCCGCCGCGCGGGCGTGCGCGATCGCTTCGCGCGTCTGCGGCATCAACGAGTCGTCGGCGGCGACGACGATGACGGCGATGTCGGTCGCGCCGGCGCCGCGCTGCCGGATGGCGGTGAACGCCTCGTGCCCGGGCGTGTCGAGGAACGTGATCGGCCCGTGCGCGGTGTCGGCGACGTACGCCCCGATGTGTTGCGTGATGCCGCCCGCCTCCTTCGCCGCGACGCGCGTCTTACGCACGTAGTCCAGCAGGCTGGTCTTGCCGTGATCGACGTGCCCCATGACGGTCACGACCGGCGCGCGCAGCGGCCGGTCGGCGCGCCCCGCGTCCGCGGTGGCGTCCGGCGCGGTGGCGTCGGGTTCGGTGGCCTCGGATTCGGTGGCCTCGGGTTCGGTGGCCTCCGGCTCGGCGGCCGGCGTCTCGGGGGCCGGCGGGTCGGCGGTCGCGTCGCTGGGCGCCGCTTCGGTGGGGGCGGCGTCGCCGTCCCCCTGGGCGGCGACGTACTCCGTCACCGTCTCCGCGACGTCGGCCTCCAGCGAGCTGGCGTGCGACTTGTACGCGACGCCCAGGTCGTCGAGGACCGCCAACAGCTCCTTGTTCTCGAGCCCCAGGTCCTTCGCGAGTTGGTAGATCCGAATCTTGTTCGCCATTCATCCCTCCCGTGCGGGTCGGTCGATGCTCTGCGCCTCGAGGGCGGCGGCCACCTCGGCCGCCGACGCGCGGAAGGCACGCTTCAAGTCCTTTTCGTTCGCCTCCTGCGCGCACCGCGCGCAGAGCCACGCCCCGCGGCCGCCCGCGGTACCGGTCGGGTCCAGCCGCCACGCACCGTCCGCCCCCCGCGCGACGCGAACCAGCGTCGCCTTCGGCGCGCGCGTGCGGCAGCGCACGCAACGGCGCAGGGGAACGTGTCCGCGGCGGCCCGGCACTCAGGCCGTCTCCTCGTCCTCGGTCGGTTCGGCGTCGCCGTCGACC
>JAVLCF010000140.1 GCA_031581195.1 Trueperaceae bacterium
AGCAGTTGCTTGCTGACCGCGTGCGTCAGGGGGTGCAGGCGGGTGCCGCTGCCGCCGGCCAGGACGATGCCCTTCACGCGGCCCCCCCGGTCGGGCCGAGCCCGCGGCGGTCGAGGGCGTCGCCGCCGCGCACGGCGTCGACCCACGCGCCGTTCGCGAGGTACCAGGCGACGGTGGCGCGCAGGCCGTCCTCGAAGGGGACCTCCGCGCGCCACCCGAGGTCGGTTTCCGCGCGGGTGGGGTCGACGGCGTAGCGCCGGTCGTGCCCGGGGCGGTCGGGGACGTGCGCGATGCGCTCGGCGTGGGGGGCGCCGCCTGGGTGGGCGTCGTCGAGGGCGGCGCAGACGCGCCGCACGACGTCGAGGTTGGTGCGTTCGGTGCGGCCCCCGAACAGGTAGGTGCGGCCGGGCGTACCGCGCTCGAGGGCGAGCAGGAGCCCGCGGGCGTGGTCCTCGACGTGCAGCCAGTCGCGCACCTGGTCGCCGGCGCCGTAGACCGGCAGCGTGGCCCCCGCCGCCCCCCGCAGGATCGTCGTGGGGAGGAGCTTCTCGGGGAACTGGCGGGGGCCGTAGTTGTTGCTGCAGTTCGTGACGACCACCGGGAGGCCGTACGTGTGGAACCAGGCGCGCGCCAGGTGGTCGGAGGCGGCCTTGGAGGCGGCGTAGGGGCTGCGCGGGTCGTAGGGCGTCCCCGGGTGGAACGGCGGGGCGTCGGGCGCGAGGCTGCCGAACACCTCGTCGGTGGAGACGTGCACGAAACGCACGTCGTCGCGCATTCCGCTCGGGGGGGTCCAGGCGGCGCGGGCCGCCTCGAGGAGGGTGAAGGTCCCGTCGACGTTCGTGCGGAGGAAGGGGGCGGGCCCGTCGATGCTGCGGTCGACGTGGCTCTCCGCGGCGAGGTGCAGGACGGCGTCGGGGGCGTGCCGCTCGAAGGCCGCCGCGACGGCGGCGGGGTCGGTGACGTCGGCGTGCACGAAGGTGTGGCGCGGGTCGTCCAGGACGTCGGCGAGGCTGGCGCGGTGGCCGGCGTACGTCAGCGCGTCGAGGGTGACGACCCGGTGGTCGGTGGTGGCCAGCAGGGCGCGGACGACGGCGGACCCGATGAAGCCCGCCCCGCCGGTCACGAGGACGGTGCGGCTCACGGGGGGCCCTCCGTCGCGCGCTCGGGGGCGTCCCCAGGGGCGCCCGGGGGTGGGCTGGTGAAGGGGTCGGCGTCGCCGTAGTCCCGCAGGCGGGGGGCGGCGGCGTCCTTGACCGAGAGGGTGGGGGCGTCGACGCCCCACGCAACGTTCAGGTCGGGGTCGTCCCAGCGGAGGCTGCGCTCGAGCTCCGGGGCGTACCGCGCGGTGGTCTTGTAGTGGACGTCGGCGCCGTCGGACAGCACCAGGAAGCCGTGCGCGAAGCCCTCGGGGACCCACAGGTGCCGGTGGGCGCGGTCGTCGAGGACGGCGGACACCCACCGCCCGAAGTGCGGGGACGTGCGCCGCACGTCGACGGCGACGTCCAGGATGCGCCCCGCGAGGACGCTGACGAGCTTGCCTTGCGCGGCGGGGGGCGCCTGCCAGTGGAGGCCGCGCAGCACCCCGGCGGCGGAGCGGGAGTGGTTGTCCTGCACGAACGGCCCGACGCCGTGCGCGGCGTAGGTGGTCGCCTCGTAGCGCTCGAGGAAGAAGCCGCGGGCGTCGCCGTGCAGGGTCGGCGTGACGACGAGGACGCCGTCCTCGCCCCACGGGCCGAGCGGTTCGAAGGTCGCGCTCACGCCGCGGGCTCCGCGGCGCGCCAGCGGCCGCGGTGGGCGGCCAGCCGGTCGGTGTTCAGGGAGACGTCGGCGGGCAGGGCGACCGGCGCGTCGGCCCGCACGCCGGGCGCGACGTCCGGCGTGCGGCGGCGGACGAGGTCGAACACGCTCTTGCGCTCCGTGACGACGTGGAGGACGTCGCCCTCGACCTCGTCGTGGTGCCGGACGACGTCGGTCAGGAGGTCGGCGATCACGTCGACGTAATCCTGGCCGGTGAACAGGTCGGTGAAGGCGGTGGGGTGCGGCCAGACGCTCGGGCGGAACGACGTGCGCAGGAGCAGGGCGTCCGGCGCCCGCCGGGCGGCCTCCTCCGCGACGAGCTTCGTGAGGGCGTAGGCGTTGCGGACGGGGCCGGGCGGGTCGGTCTCGCGGTAGCCGCCCTCGGGCCGGTCGTCGCCCCCCCAGAAGACGTAGTCGCTGCTCACGTGCAGCAGCCGCGCGCCGCCCTCGCGGGCGGCGTCGGCGACGTGGCGGGTACCGGCGACGTTGACCGCCCAGGCGGTCGCGCGGTCGGTCTCGGCGGCGGCGACGTCGGTGAAGGCGGCGGCGTGCAGCACGACGTCGGGCGCGTGCGCCGCCACGAGGCGGCGCACGGCGTCCGCGTCGCGGACGTCCGCGTCCGCGCTCGCGGTGCCGGTGACGCGCAGGCCGGCGGCCGTGAGGCGGGGGACGAGCGCGCGGCCCAGCGTGCCGGTCGCGCCGGTCATCAGGACGTGCGGGGTGGGGGGCGTCCCCATCGGGTCAGGCGTCCGCGGGGGGTGGGGCTTCGGGGGCGCGGATCGCTTCGCGGAGGAACACGACCAACGTCGCGACGAGCGCCGCCACGACCGCGGCGAGGGCGGTGACGAGGACGGTGGGGCGCGCGACCGGGTCGGTCGGGGTGCGCGCCGGCTCCAGCAGGCGGGTGTTGCGGGGGGTCAGGTCGCTCACGAGCGCCAACGCCGGTTCGAGCGCCTGGACGCGGGCGTAGGCGTCGGCGGCGGCGTCCCGCTCGCGCTGCGCGGCGTCGAGCGCCAGGCGGGCGTCGGCGACGTCGGTGCGGAGCGTCTCGATGGCGGTGCGTTCCGCGTCGAGGGTGGCGTCGACGGCGCGGCGTTCCCCCTCGAGGCGGGCGATCTCCCGCGGGTCGCCCTGCGCCCCCTCCGCGCGGAGTCCGGCGAGGGTGCGCGTCAGCTGCGCGCGGTCGCTTTCGAGCCACCCGAGGCGGGCGTTCGCCGCCTCGAGCTGCCGTTCGAGGCCGGCGAGGTCGCGGGCGGCGGCGTCGCGGTAGGTGGCCTCCGCGGCGTCGAGGGCGGCGCGCCGCTCCTGCACCGCGGCGCGGGTGCGTTCGTAGATGGGGCCGAGGTCGTCGAGCAGGGTCGCGCGGACGCGCGCGACGGTCGCGTCGGCCCAGGCGTTCGCCCAGGCGCTGGCGGTGTCCGGCTCGGGGTGCGTGACGCGCATCACGACCGTCAGGGCGGAGCGGCCGCCGTCCCCGCCGGTGAGGACGTCGAGGGCGGTGGCGGCCTCGAGGTCGCGGGGGGCGTCGGGGGGCGTCACCCCGTCCGCCTCGAGGGCGGTGCGGACGGCGTCGTAGGTGCTGCGGCTCCCGGCGATGCTGCGCAGGGTCGCGACGTCGATGGCGCCGCGCACGTCGAAGTTCAGGGCGACGTCCTCCCCGAGCCGCACCTGGTTGGGGCTGGAGACGACCGTCGCGCGCGCCTCGTACGCGTCGGGCGCGAGCAGTCCCCAGGCGAGGGCGGCGGCGGCGGCGAGGACCGTGGCGACGAGGATGGCGGGAAGCCCGCGGCGCAGGATCGACGCCAGTTCGCGGAGGCTGACCTCGTCGTCCGCGACGGGGCGCGCGTGCGGGGGTGGGGGGCCGGGGTCGCTCACGGCGGCGACGATACCGCGGCGCGGGGGGCGGGAGGGGGGCCGCGCGGGCGCCGTTCAGCGTTCGGTGCGGATGAGGCCGTCCGCCTCGAGGCGCCGCAGCCAGGGCGCCAACTGGTCGAGCCCGACCCCGAGCGCGTCGGCGCACCCGCCGACGTCCAGGCCCCGCTGCAGCGTCCGCAGCAGCTCCTTGCCGGAGGGGCCGTAGTCGCTCTCGAACGACATCGCCAGGTCGGTCATCGGGTCGAGCGCGTCGCGCCCCCGGAGGGTCAGGTGGTAGCGGCGGGTCTCCAGGTCGGGGGGGTCGTCCGGCAGCGGGAGCGGTGGGAGCGCGGTGGGGTTGGGGTGCGCCTGGAAGCGGGCGGCGGCGGAGCCGCCGCCGCCGACCCGGAGGACCGGGACGCCGCCCTCGAGGAGGGTCGCTTCGCGGGCGGTGAGGCGGACGCCGTGGGGGGCGTCCCCCTCCCGGCCGAGCAGGAGGCCGGCGAACGCGCCGCGCCAGCTGGGGGGGAGGGGCGCGAACTGCAGCGTGGGGGCGTCGGGCCGGTCGGTCGTCGCGTCCGTCCCGCTGGGCGTCGCGCCGCCGTGCCGCAGGAGCAGGCGCAGCGCGTCGCCGTTGTGGACCGGGAGGGGCGCGTCGTCGGCGGCGGCGGCGGAGCGGGGGCGGCGTTCGCCGATCGCGGCGCGGATGCGCCCCTCGGCGAGGAGGGCGACGGCGGCGTCGCCGTCCTCGTCGAGGGTGAGGAGGCCGTCGGCGGCCTCCGCCTCGAGCGTCGCGAGCCAGGCGGGGAGGTGCGCGAGGTGGGCGCTGCAGGCGAAGCGGGCGGGCAGCTGCGGGATCGCGCGGAGGTGCGGGTCGGTGGCGCCTGGGAAGCGGCTGGGGAGTTCGGGGACGCCGTGCCGCGCGCCGCTCGGGAGGGCGTGATCGTGGAAGGCGAAGGCGACGTCCGCGACGTCGCTGCCGGGGGGTGCGCCGTGTTCGGCGCGGGCGATCGTTTCGCCGCCGTCGATCAGGGTGGTCACGAGGCCGCGCGGGCCGGCGGTCGCGAGGGTGCCGACCTCCTTCGCGTCGAGCAGCGTGCGGAGGAGTTCCGCGGCGCCGTGCGGGCCGCTGCGCCCCTGCAGCGCCGGGCCGGTGCGGCTCACGCGTCGTCGGGCGTCCCCGCGAGGACGCGGTCGAGGAGGGCGCGGTCGGCGTCGAAGGTGAGGCGTTCGCGGGCGACGTCGGGGGGCAGGAAGGCGCCGTCGGGGAACAGCGCTTCGCGGGGCGTGAACGCCGCCGCCTGCGGGGCGGTGCAGCGGAACCAGGTGATGCGGCGGGGGACGCCGTCGGCGTTGACGTACGCCGTCGTCCAGGTGGCGTCGGGGTCGGGGGCCGTGGCGTGCACGCCGGCCTCCTCCGCGATCTCGCGGAGGGCGGTCTCGAGGGGGCCTTCGCCGGGGTCGACGTGGCCCTTGGGGAACGCCCATTCGCCGTTCGCGCGGCGCAGGAGGAGCACCGTCCCGTCGGGGCGGAACACCAGTCCGCCGGCGCCGGCGGTGGGGGCGGCGGGGTCGTCGGGCGCGCGCGTCATCGTCCGAGCATGCTAGCACCACCGC
>JAVLCF010000141.1 GCA_031581195.1 Trueperaceae bacterium
CAAGTCGGCGGGACCGGCGACGTGCAGGCCACCCCGGTTCGCGTCCCCCTGCGCTGAGGCGCGGCGGGGGGCCACCCACCGCCGCCTCAGAAACCCCACCGGATCACGTTCGAATGGGAGACCCCCCGCGCCGGCGCGGGGGGCCTCCCCTCCATTGGCGCCGCTGGGGCGTCAGCCCAGGTTCCCGTGCCTCCCGTACCGTAGGCGGGGCTCGGTGCCACCGTCGTCGCTCTCCCGGCGATCGTCGTCGCATGCGTCGCGCACGATCGCGTCCTACATTTCGTCCTCCGGGAACGCGTCGAACGGGTGGTCGGGGGTGTTGAAGATCGTGTTGATGGGCGCGACTCCGCTCATCGCGGTCGGATCGGGTGCATGTCGCGGATGGCAAAGGACAAAAGAGCGGATCGAGAACGGCGTTTGAACGTGCGTGGGAAGATCCGTTTTCGAAGACTTGGGGACATGCTGGTCCGTCCGTGCGTTGGAACGTATCGCGTTTCGTAGGTACCTTTCCTGGCGGTATTGCCTCGCTGCCGAAGACGAGCGAGGCGGCACGCCGCGACCCGTCCGCATGCGGTCTTTCGCTCGCACGAAGAACCGTGGGCGTCTCCCCATGTCGTCGGAGCCGTTCCCCGGGAGAGGCCGACTCACGGTGCGCCGTGCGCTACGCCAACGGAGCGTGACACGTGTGCCGACGCCAGCGAGCCATCGTTCGCGGCGCTTCCAGGGGGGAGGATTGAGGAGATCGTACAGTTGCGCTTTGCTGGGGTGGTGACCGAGGGGCTTGCAACATCGTCACCGCCGGTTTGTTCGTGGACGGGGGGGTTTCAATCCATCAACGCAACATCCGGCCGTTTGACGTCGTGACGTCGACGGCCTTCAGGGAGGCGAGATGGATCGAGCGAAGGGACGATGGGAAGGACGACGGTTTACGGACGCAGAGCGGTTGCTTACGTATCAACGGCTCCTCGAGGGACGCTCGTGCGCAGAGATCGCCGTGGAGTTGAACGGTTCGCTTCGGTTCCTCTACTGGCCGTTCGGAACGCAGAGGGAGCGAGTACGTCGAAGCGAACGGCGTTCACACACCACCGTGATCGTCGCCGGCCGGGCGGGGGGAGACGAGTCGCGGCTTGAGGAACGGCCTGTCGCTACGGGCGATCGCTGCAACGCTTGGGGGGTGCCGTCGACCATCTCGCGCGAGGTGCGCGTGAACGGTGGTCGCAGTAGGTATCGAGCCTGGTGGGCCGACCCACAAGCCATCCGACGCTCAATGCGGCCCCGACACCCCACGTTGGCCATGAACCCTCGCTTCCCGTACGAGGTCGAGCCGCTCTCGACGCAGCTCTGTTCGCCCGAGCAGGTCAGCACGTACCTTCGACGCGCGTCCCCTGACGATGAGGCGATGCACATCGGTCACGACACCATCGACGGGACGCCGTTCCTGCAAGACCGTGGAGCGTTCCGGAAGGAGCGCACGGCCTGCCTTCCGACGGGCAGGGTAGGCGGTGGCCGCTGAGGCGCGTGGCGGCACGCGGTACGATTCGCGGGGTGGTCCTGATGCGCGAACGACCTGCGGAGGGTGTCGATCGTGCGGCCGCTGGTCGTGGGGAGGGGGATCTCATGATCGGGAAGGACGGGAGGAGCGCGATGGGGACGCTCGTCGAACGATCGACGAGGGTCGTGATGCTGCTGCACCTCCCGCACCGTCAGACGGCCGCCCAGGTGAGGGACGCGCTGGCAGTTCGCAAAGCGGAACGACCTGCCACCTTGCGCACGGTGCTGACGTGGGATCAGGGCAAGGCAATGAGCGAACACGCCAGGTTCCCCGTCGATGCGGGCGTCCACGTCTTCGATTGCGATCTGCATCGTCCTTGGCAGCGAGGCAGCAACGAGCATGCGAACGGTCGATTGCGCCCATCCTTCCCGAAAGCCATGGAGTTCGACCAGGTTGCGCAGGCGCATCTCGACACCGTCGCAGACGGCCACAACTTGCGGCCCCGGGGGGGCGCTCGACGGGCAGGCGCCAACCTAAGCGCATGGGCAGAGTCTTGCGATGACCGTTGGAAGACGCCGTCCAATTGATCACCGGCGGCCCCACGCGCCGACGTCCACGGGGAATGCGTATCGGCAGAACGGGCGTTCCATGAAGCGATGAGCGACGTCATGAACGAACTACTGATCGGGGCGGCCGTAGCCATACGAGGCAACTGCGTACGAAGGCTCGGGGACCGCGATGCCCGTGCGCGCGCTCGTGCCGTCACGTGGGATGGAGCGACCGGAGATACAGAGGGGACCTTCGGAGTACTGGCAACGCCTCGCGGTCACGACGTGGACCTGGACTCCGTGGCGTCAGGCTGCCGTGGCGACCGACGGCACACACGGGGAGCCCGTGGACGGGGACACACCCGAAGCGTGGAACGGCCATTGGTTCGTCGGCCGTGGCGGCGTATTGACGTTACCGGGCGCGAACGCCAAGGTGACGGCATTCACCATCCAGATCGTTTGAGGTCGTGATGACGCCATGGGTCAGCGTGAGGGGGAGGCCCCCCTCGACCCGGTGTCACGCACGGCGGCGTCGTCCACGATGGTCGGCGTTGGCGCGGAGGTGGTGGGCGCGTTCCTCAACGTCGCGGTCCTCGATGGCGGTGTGCACGTGACGGGAACGAACGCGCTTCCATGGCATGGGTTCCGTCGGTACTTCGGTGGGCGGTACCTTCGCGTTCCCGGTCCGTCCTATCCAGCGTAGGCGGCGGAGCTGGAACGTCGCTCCAATCATGAAGAGGAGGAGAGCGGACGTCCGCTCTCCTCCCGGCATACCGTTCGCGCCGTTCTTCCATCGTCTCGGCCTTGCACGAGGCCTCGATCGCACGGGAGGGGTCGGGCTTCATGGGCGCGACGCTCGTACCGAATCGGCCTCAATGACGAACGAAAGAGCGCTCAGTCCTCGAGGGCTTCGCGGATCGTGAGCCGATCGGCACGCGACGTACCCAGGGAGAGAAGGTCAACGTTCTCCTCCGATACGACACGGACGCTACCTTCGAGGGAACCCGAGGGGTAGCGCCAGGTTCCCCGGTACACGCGTCCTTCCTTCCGCGCGTCGATAATGATTGTGTCATCCGCTACGTCGGTCAGCGTAATGGCGATGCTCGTGGGCGTCGTTGCCCCTGACACCGATACGGGAACGTCATTCGCGGAAGCCGCGAACCGGATGGCGCCGTCTCCCGAGACGACACCCGTACTCGTCGTTGTCACGTCCATGGCGAAGATGGCGAAGTCGTCACCGGATTGGTTCAGGACGCCGCCCCAAATCCCCTCGACCTGAATCGGAGCGGAGCTACTACCGCTGCCGCCACCGCCGCAGGCCGTCAGGGTTGCGACGAGCACGGCGGCCAATCCGAGCTTGCGAATGACTAGATTCATGAAGATCTCCCTTCACGGCACCCTACCATTGATGTGCGTCTGAACACCAAAAACCCTATGAACAATCACACGAACGGTGGCGTACCGGATAAAGTGAATAGTGCGTGCGGATTGGAGGCCGACGATCCGGAGGGTGGGCTCAGTGCGTACCTTGACGGGCGGTCCCTTGGCGTTTCCCATCGTGTTCCACGAGCGTGAACCGTGATGCATGGGCTGCGTTCACTTCGTCGCCACGTCGGGCGCCGCTCCAAGGCTCTTCGCGGCTTCGCATTGGACGCTCGAGCACGCCAACGAGAGGCAACACAGCCTTCGCGCGCGCATGTCCCTTCGATGTTCGGACACCCTCCACGAGGCTTCTTCGTCCGAGTTCTCTCGCATGACATCCTCACCGTGTCGGACCGACCGCGACGTAGGAACGGAGCGTATTCGAATGCAACGGTTCCAGGTGCACAAACTCCTTCTCCCCCTCGGCATGCTCCTTGCCGTCTTGGTGGCGTGCTCGACGCCGCAAGCGAACACGGGCGAGCCAGGCGACCGAGTCGAGCGCACGGTGCACCTCGTCGCGTCGAAACCCGCCACGTCGGTCAACGTCAACGCCAGCATCGACCTCGTCGTGGAACCCAAGGGTGGCGACGAAGGGGCGATGCACTGGACGGTCGATTGCGGGACCGTGGGCGGGGCCGGATCGAGGGTTCGCTACACGGCCCCCTCCACGCCTGGCGTGTGCACCGTCCGCGCTTCGCACCCAGCGTCACCTACGCCCACCGACGTTCGCGTCACCGTTCTCGAGCAGGGGAAGACCATTCGGGTTGCGACCGTGCCGCGTGTCGCCGAGGTGCCCACCGGAAGCCGCATGCAGCTCGAGGCGAGCGTCCTAGGCGCATCCGACGGAGGCGTCGATTGGCAGGCCACCTGCGGCACCGTCGAAGGTTCCGGTCGCATGGTGACCTTCCTTGCACCCGATGATGAGGGCACGTGCGCCATTCGCGCCGAGAGTCGTGCTGATCCCGATCGGTTCGCCGTGACCACCCTTACGGTCCGCAGTAGGCTCGAACGCCTCGTGATTGCACCGATGGAGGCGACCCTCGCGCCAGGCGACACGGCACGTTTCACCGCGCAGTGGCTGCTCATCACGCCCATGAATGCGTCCCCAACCGACGTGACGTGGATGGCGACGTGTGGCAAGGTTATCCCTGACGGGCTCGAAGCGACCTTCGAGGCGCCCAGCGATGCAGACGTCGCGTCGTGCGACGTGACCGTGCAGAGCATCGACGTCCCCGCCGTGCAGGCAACCGCACGTGTGACGATCGACGCTTCGGTCTCCGTTCACGTGTCGCCAAGCGACGCCGAGGTGGGCGCCGGCGAATCCGTACCGTTATCGGCGGTCGTCACGGGCGCATCCGATGATGCCGTGTCCTGGTCGGCGGGGTGCGGAACCGTGACGGGGCAGGGGGTGTCGGCGACGTTTCATGCCCCCTTGGAGACGGGAACGTGCGTGGTTCACGCCACGAGCGTCGAGGACGTCGCCGCGCGTGGCCTGGCGACCGTGACGATCGTCGAGCGGGACGGGGTCGTGCCGGAACCGACGCCCTCGCCCTCCGACGACGTGACGTTCACCGTCACGCCCTCGGCACTCGACATGACGACGGGAGACACGCAGGCGTTGCACGCGTCGTTGGGTGACGCGAGCCCCACCGACGTCGAGATCGTTTGGCATGCCCTCGATCCGGTCGTGGCAAGCGTGGATCGGTGGGGACGCGTCACGG
>JAVLCF010000142.1 GCA_031581195.1 Trueperaceae bacterium
GACGCGACCGTCGCGGTCAGGCGGCCCGCGTCGTCGGGTCCGTCCGGACCCACCAGGGTCGCGGTGGCGGTGAGGCGCGCACCGGTGTCCTGCATTTCGAGGTCGGCGAGGCGGAGGTCGGGCAGCGCGTACGGCGCGCCACCCACCGCGACCGACGCGTCGCGGACCGCGACGTCGCGGAGTCGCAGGCGGCGTGCAGCGGCGGGGAGGGCGCCGGGGTCGAGGAGGGCGCGCAGGTCGGGTACCGCGGTCGCGCCGCCCGCTCCCGCCGGGAGGGCGACGTCGGCGTCGAGGCCGGACGCGCGCACGTCGATCGGGACGGCGCCGGTCGCGAGGCCGGGGAGGAACCAACCGACCTCGAGGTGCTCGAGGGTCGCCGTCGCGTCGGGTCCCGCGACGGTGACGCCGTCCAGCGTCACGCCGCGCCAGGCGTTCCCGGCGCTGGCCTCCCACGCGACCGTCCAGCCGGCGGCGGCGAGGGGGGCGCGGAGTCGCTCCAGGAGGGCGTCGCGCAGCCAGGGCGTGGCGGGCGCGACGGCGGCGGCGAGGATCACCGCGAACGACAACAGGGGAGCGAGCAGGCGTCTCGGCATCGAAGTGGGCCGAACCGGGCCGGCCCTGGGGGCGGAGCGCGGTGGCGTGCCCAAGGGTAGCACCGTCCCCCGCGGCGCTCGGGCGCGCTGCGTACCGCGTCGCGCGGGGCGGAGGCGGGCCGGGTTCCTGCGGTAGCATGCGCGGGCATGGACGACGTCGCGCGCCTCACCGCCCTGGTCTCCGGCCGCGTGCAGGGCGTGGGCTACCGCGCCTTCGCCCGCCGCCACGCCCTCGATCTGGGGCTCGCCGGGACGGCGGAGAACCTCGCGGACGGCCGCGTCGAGGTCGTCGGCGAAGGGCCCCGCGCCGATCTCGAGCACTGGCTGGTGTTCCTCCGCCGCGGGCCGGCGCACGCCGTCGTCGACGACGTCGACGTGCAGTGGGGGCAGGGAGGGGGCGTGCGTGGGTTCCACGTTCACTGACGCGCCCGCCCCGCTCGACGCCGCCGCCCTCGCCGCGATCCCCGGCGTGCTGGGCACGATCGCGCGGGAGCGGGCCGCCGCGTACGCCTCCGCCCCGGTCCCGGATCCCCTCCCTGCGCCCGACCCCGCGTCCGACCCGCCGGTCGCCGCCGTGGGGGGCGGCCGGCTCGCGTCGGCGCTCGGCGGGGCGGGCCTCGCGGTGCTGGCCGAGATCAAGCGCCGCAGTCCGTCGCAGGGCGCGATCGCGGACCTCGACCCGGTGGCCGCCGCCCACGCGTACGTCGCGGGCGGGGCGGCCGCCGTGTCGGTGTTGACGGAGCCGACCCACTTCGGGGGCGACCTCGCCCACCTCCACGCCGTCGCGGCAGCCGTCGACGTGCCCGCCCTCCGCAAGGACTTCGTGGTGCACCCCGCGCAGATCCTCGAGGCCCGCACCGCGGGCGCCGCCGGCGTCCTGTTGATCGCCGCGGTCCTCCGCGCGGCGTTGCCGGCGTACGTCGCCTACGCGCACGCCGCCGGCCTCGACGCGCTCGTGGAGGTGCACGACGCGGCGGAGACCGACGACGCGTTGGCGGCCGGGACGCGCCTGTTGGGGGTGAACAACCGCGACCTGCGGACGCTGGACGTCGATTTGGACGTCGCCCCCCGCCTGCTGGCGCGGGCGCGCGCGCAGGGGTTCGACGGCGTCGCGGTCGCCGAATCCGGGTACGCCACGCCCGCCGACCTCGCGCCCGTCCGGGGCGTCGCGGACGCCGTTCTCGTGGGCACGTCGCTCGCCGGGTCCGGCGACCTGGGGGCCGCCGTCCGCGCGTTGCGCGAGGCGGAGGTCGCCCCGTGAGCGGGGGCCCGCCCGACGCCCACGTGATCACCGGCGCGTCGAGCGGCATCGGGGCGGCCACCGCCCGCGCCGCCGCCACGCCCGGCCGGACCCTGCACCTGCAGGGGCGCGACGCGGACCGCCTCGCGTCGGTCGCGGACGCGGTCCGCACCGCCGGGGCGGAGGCGGTCGTCCACCCGTGCGACCTCACCGACGACGCTGCCGTCGCGCGGCTCGCCGAGGCCCTCCCCGACCGCCTCGCCGGCGTCGTGCACGCGGCCGGCGTCGCGCACCTGGGGCGCCTAGGCGCGCTCGGCGTCGAGGCGCTGGACGCGCAGTGGACGCTGAACGTCCGCGCGCCGTTCGTGCTCACCCGCGCGCTCCTGCCCGCCCTCCGGGCGGGGCGGGGGCGCGTCGTGTTCGTCAATTCCGGCGCCGGTCAGCGGGCGCGGGCCGGGTGGGGCGGCTACGCCGCGTCGAAGTTCGCGCTCCGCGCGCTCGCCGACGCGTTGCGGGAGGAGGAGTCGCCCGGCGTGCGCGTCACGACGATCTACCCCGGCCGGACCGCGACCCCCATGCAGCGCGACGTGCGGCGCATGGAGGGCGGACCGTACGACCCCGATGCGTACCTGACGCCGGAGGCGGTCGCCGCCTGGATCGTGCACGCCCTCGACGCCCCCCCGGGGGTGGACGTGCCCGACGTGTCGGTGCGGCCGGCGTGAGGGCCGTCGCCGGCCTCGCCGTCGGGCTCGCGCTCGGCCTCGTCGCGAGCCTCGTGACGCCGCCGGGCGTCGCCGTCGCCCAGGGGGCGACCTCGCCGAGCGACGCGACGTCGGACGCCGTGCCCGCGTCGGCGCGCCTCACGGTCGTGCCGGACGGCCCGCAACGCCTCGACCTCGCGACGCTCGTCACGGAGCTTCCCGAGGGGGGACGGATCGTGGACGCCGAGACCGGCCTGGCACTCGACGCCGAGCGCATCCGGTTCCTCGAGGGGGCGTTCGTGGAGGCGGACGGGGTGTCCGCCGAGCTGGAGGCCGCCCGCTTCGATGCGCCCCGCCTCGAGGTCGACCTGGCGGCGGGGCGCGCCGTCGCCCCGGACGGCGTCGCGTACGTCGGTGCGGGGCTCGAAGTGAGCGCCACGTCGGCGCGGATCGTCTTCGGTCCCGACCTCGTCCGCTTCGATGCGCCCCGCGCCCGGCGGCCCGACCTCGAGGCGCGAGCGCTGCTGGTCGACGTCGCGAGCGGCGCTGCGTGGCTGCTCGGGCCGTACCGCTACGCCGAAGGCCTCCTGACGCTGCGCGACGACCGCGAGGACGCCATCCTGCAGATCGTGCCCACGACGACCGACGCGGGGGAGCCGACGTACCGGGCGGCGAACACCGTCGACGATGCGCTCCGCACCCGCTTCGCTCCGTTGCGGCCGTGACCCCCTCGCGGTTCGCGCCGGTCCGCGTGGCGCGCGCCGTCGCGCTCGCGGCCGCCCTCGCCGGCGGTGCGTTCGCGCAGGACGCCTTGGAACGCGACCCTTCGTGGTCCAAGCCGCGCGTCGGGACGCCCTGCGCCGACACGGGCGCGGTCGTCGAGCTGCGCGGGGTGGGGCGCGCGACGTACGACGCGATCCGCGTCGAGGGCGACCGTGGGCGCGCGGTGCTCGACGGCGGCGTGTGCATCGAGCTCGACGCGCAGGAGGTCCGCATCCGCATCGCCCGCCTCGAGCTCGCCGGCCTCGAGCTCGGGGGGGCCGCGTCGGGGGACGCCGTCCGGGTCGCGGCGGACGACGCGGTCCTCGACGTCGACGCCTGGCGCCTCCGGGCGGCGTCGGTCCGCGGCCGCGTCGACGCGCTCGAGGTGCGTGACGTCGTCCTTCTCGGGCCCGGCGTCCTCGCCGTCGCCGAGCTCGGGACGCTGGTGGACGGGGACGTGCGCCTGACGGGGGTGCGCGCCGCGACCGACGGCTACCTGTTCGCCGCCGACGCCGCCCACCTGCCCCCGTCGGGGGGGCTGGTCCTCACGGGCGTGGAGGGCACCTCGTGCCGCGACTGTCCGGTCCGCATCCGCTTCGCTGCGGACCGCGCGACGGCGGACCTCGACGGGGGGCGCCTCGCGCTCACGACGCCGCGCCTGCGGGTCCTCGGGGTGCCGGTCGCGTTGGGCGACCGGCTGGAGGTCGGGGCGGGCGCGGCGGAGGTCGGCGTTCCGTTCGAGCAGCGCGAGGACGACGCGCTCGGGGTCGTCTCGCTCCTCCGCCTGCGCGAAGCGGGCGGCGCCGAACTGCGCGCGGGGACCGCGACCGCACCGACCCTCGCGCCGGTCGTCCGGTACGTCGCGGAGGCCGGCGGGGACCGCATCACCCTCGCCGCCGACGCCGAGGGCGTCACCCTCGCGGCGGGGCGGGCGGGGCCCGACGCGTTCGGGGCCACGACCCGCGTCGAGGCGGTCGCCGACCTGGCGGGGGCGGACCGGTCGGTGCGGGTGGGGCCATCCGCCCGGTGGCGGGCGGCGTCGGGGGGGCCCGCGACGGACGTGACGACGCGCGCGGGGCTCGGCGTGGAGGCGGTCGCGACGCCGCGCGACGGCGACCGCGCGCCGCGCGCGGGGGTGCGCGTCCCCGCCCACGCGGAGGTGGAGGCGACGCGCGACGTCGCGGGCCTGCGCCTGTCGGCCGTCGCGCGCGTCGACGTGCAGGGGACGCGCCTCGTGGGGGGCTCGGGCGGTGGCGTGCGTGGCGCGGCGACCTTGCGGGCCGGGGTGGGGCGCACGTTCGAGGTGGACGCGTTCGGGAGGGCGGCGCTCGACGCGACGTGGGAGCGGCGCTGGGCGGCGGGGCCCGAGCCGTTCTGGATGGGGCCGGCGGGGGCGACGTCGCAGCTGGCGCTGCGCACCGACGTGCGTACCGAAGCGTTCGGACGGGGTCCCGAACGTGCGTCGCTTCGCCTCCGCGCGTACGCCGACGTGCGGCTCCCGCCGGAGGACGTCGGCACCGATCGCCTTGGGGGGGAGGGCACCCTCGACGTGGGCGTGCCGGCGCTCGCGGTCGGTCCCGACGCCGCCGTCCCGCGCGCGACGCTGGCGGTCCGGGTCGACGCCGCCGGCCGGTTCGGGGGGGACGCGAGCGAGGACGGGTGGGAGGCG
>JAVLCF010000143.1 GCA_031581195.1 Trueperaceae bacterium
CGGTCAACGCTTCATTCGGACCGTCCTCGACCACCACGCTCCACGCAAGATCGTGCTGTTCAGCCGAGACGAGTTGAAGCAGTACGAAGCGCGAAGCGCCTTCGGCGGCGATCCGCGCCTGCGCTTCTTCCTCGGAGACGTACGTGACGCAGAACGGCTCCATCGGGCCTTCGATGGAATCGACGTGGTGATCCACGCCGCGGCACTCAAGCAGGTCCCCGCAGCGGAATACAATCCGTTCGAAGCGGTGAAAACGAACGTTCACGGCGCACAGAACGTCATCGACGCCGCCATCGATCAAGGTGTCCGCCGCGTCATCGCTCTCAGCACCGACAAGGCCAGCAGCCCCATCAACCTTTACGGCGCCACCAAGCTGGTGAGCGACAAGCTGTTCGTCCAAGGGAACTTCTACGCCGGCAGCAAGGACACCCGCTTTTCCGTCGTCCGCTACGGCAACGTCGTTGGTAGCCGCGGCAGCGTCGTGCCGTTCTTTCAGGCGCGCGCGGCGGACGGCGTCCTACCGATCACCGACGAACGCATGACGCGCTTTTGGATCACCCTGCAACAAGGGGTCGACTTCGTCTTGAGTAGTCTGGAGTTCATGCGTGGCGGTGAAGTTTTCGTTCCCAAGATCCCCAGCATGCGCGTGGCCGACCTGGCCAAGGCCATCGCCCCCGACGCCCGCCTGGAGAGGGTCGGCATCCGCCCCGGCGAGAAGCTGCACGAAGAAATGATCAGCATCGACGACGCACGACGGACCCTCGACATCGGCGATCGCTACGTCATCCAACCCGAGTTCGGGTGGTGGGGCAACGACCACCTGGCGGGCACGACGGTACCCGAAGGGTTTGCGTATACGAGCGATCGGAACGATGAGTGGCTGGACGTTCAGGGACTCCGCGACCTTCTCACGCATGCCTGACTTCCTGCCCTATGGCCGTCAGTGGGTCGACGACGACGACATCCAGGCCGTCGTCGACGTCCTCAGGAGCGACTTCCTGACCACCGGCCCCGCGGTCGAACGATTCGAGGATGCACTCGCGCACGCCACGGGAGCCCGCTGTGCCGTCGCGGTCAACTCAGGTACATCCGCCCTGCACGCAATGTACTTCGGAGCGGGCATCGGCCCCGAGGACGAGATCGTCACCAGCCCGCTGACGTTCGCGGCCACGGCCAACGCGGCCCTGTACCTCGGCGCCACCGTACGCTTCGTGGACGTCGAGCCCGACACCGGGAACCTGAACTCCGACCTCGTTAAAGCCGCGATTACGGACCGGACGAAAGCGATCGTCGCCGTGGACTTTGCGGGCCATCCCGCGGACTACGACAGCCTGCGCACAATCGCGGACCGGCACGGCATCACGCTCCTGGCCGACGCGGCGCACTCGCTGGGTGCGACGTACGAGGGGCGACCAGTCGGAACCCTCGCGGACGCCAGCGAACTCTCGTTCCACCCCGTCAAACCCGTCACGACCGCGGAGGGTGGCGCCGTCGTGACGAACGACGGGGAGGTCGCCCGCCACGCGGCACGCTTCCGTACGCACGGCATCACCAAGAACGAGGCCGAACTGGACGATCCCGACGAAGGCCCGTGGTGGTACGAACAGCATGACCTGGGCTTCAACTACCGGCTGACCGACGTGCAGGCCGCGCTCGGCACCAGCCAACTGGTGAAGTTGGAGCGGTTCATCGGACGGCGACGGGAGATTGCCGCGATGTACGACGCGACGCTCCAGGACATCGACGCGATTGAGCTCCCGGGCCGCCGCGAGAACGTGGAACCTGGCTGGCACCTGTACGTGATCAGGACACGCGACCCCGACCTGCGACGGCCGCTGTTCGAACGACTCCGCGCGCAGGGGATCGGCGTCCAGGTGCACTACCTACCCGTCCACTGGCACCCGCACTACCAACGCCTCGGATACCAGCGAGGTCTGTGCCCCGTTGCGGAGGACTACTACCGCCGCGCGATCTCCCTACCGATCTTCCCCGCCATGATGGACACGGACGTTCAGCGCGTCGCCGACACCGTACACTCGACCGTGAAGGAACTGACATGACACCCCCACGCGTCGTGGTCATCGTGCAGGCCCGCATGGGGTCGACGAGGCTACCTGGCAAGGTCCTCATGGACCTCGAGGGGCGTCCGATGCTGGAACGGCAGCTCGAGCGACTTGCCAGAGCCCGCACGCCGGATGCGATCGTCATCGCCACCTCCAAGGACGTGCGCGACCAGCCCATCGTCGATCTAGCAGAGCGGCTCCACATCCCGTTCACGCGAGGCAGCGAAGAGGATGTCCTTGACCGATACACCCAAGCCGCGCGTACCTACGAAGCAGATGTCGTCGCTCGCGTGACCGCCGACTGTCCGCTCGTCGATCCAGCGGTCCTTGATCAATGCGTCCACACGCTCGCCGACGACCCATCGCTCGACTACGCCAGCAACACGCTCGAACGCACCTACCCCCGAGGCCTTGACGTCGAGGCCATGACCCGGTCCACTCTCGAATCCGCAGCCCGCGAGGCAACGGATCCAGCCGACCGAGAACACGTGACACGGTTCATCTGGAGGCAACCCGAACGTTTCCACCTCGGCTCGTTGCAACATTCCACCAACCACAGTCACCTTCGCTGGACCGTCGACACCGACAAGGACCTTCAGGTCATCAAACGCATCTACGCCGACCTGTACGCGCAGAAACCCGACTTCGGGCTCCAGGAAGCGCTCGATCACGCACAGAAGCACCCAGAGGTTCACGCCCACAACCATGACGTGGCTCAGAAGGTGATCTGACCCGTGCGCGTGGCGATCCGAGCAGATGCTGGTCATCACATTGGCCTGGGCCACGTGATGCGTTGTTCGCACCTCGCCGATGAACTGCATCAGCGGGGGCACACTCCACGTTTCGTCTCGAAAACCCACGCAGGGCATGCCGTTGACCTGCTGAAAGAACGTGGGTTCCACGTCCACGACCTACCCGCTCGCATGCCCCATTCGAGCGATATCAGCACCTGGCTCGGTGCCACACCCGATGAGGATGCACGAGAATCGCAGGAAGCACTGCGAGCGATCGGGTCGGTCGACTGGCTCATCGTCGATCACTACGGCGTCGACGCACGCTGGCATCGCGCGATGCGGAGCGTCGCGGAGCGAATCCTCGTGGTCGACGATCTCGCCGATCGGCCACTCGACGCCGACGTAGTCGTGAACCAGAACCTTGGTTTCGATGAAGCCGACTATGCGGACCTGGTTCCGAGTACCTCTCGCTTCCTCGTGGGACCACGGTACGCACTCCTCGACCGAGCCTATGCCGCGGCCCGAAGGGACGCGCGCCCCAAGACCGCTGCCCCGAACGAAGCCATCAACCTTCTGGTCAGCCTGGGCGGAAGCGATCCCAAGAACCTGACTGGCCAGCTCCTCCAAGCAATTGAGCGGCTCTTCTACCCGTTCGACACGATCGACGTCGTCATCAGCCGCCAGCACCCTGAACGCAGTGCCTTCTTCGACCGCTGGAGCCGGCATGAGCACCTTCGCGTGCACGTGCAACCCCCTTCGCTCGTGCGGTTGCTTGCAGCCGCAGACCTCGCGGTTGGCGCTGGCGGAAGCTCCACATGGGAGCGACTATGCATGGCCGTTCCGACCGTCATGGTCGTCTCGGCGGAGAACCAACGCGCCATCGCTAGGACAATGGCCGCAAGGAACCTGGCCATCGTCGTGGAAGACCCTCTTGAGATGGCCGACGACCTCCGAGCCCAACTCGCCGCTCTCGCCTTCGACGCGCATCGGCGGCAAGCCATGGCCACTTCGGGCGTGTCGATGGTAGACGGGTATGGGACGCGTCGCGTCGCTGACGTCATGGAGAGGCTCGCATGACTAAGCGGAGACTGCGGCCGATGACCGCTAGAGATCGGTCCCTCATTCTCGATTGGAGGAATGCACCACGCGTTCGCACAGGCATGCGGAACGATGCTGTCGTCGAGACTCGTGAACACGCTGCCTTTATCGAGAGCGTCCTGCACGACCCGACGAAGAAGTACCTCGTGTACGAAGACGACAAAGGCAAACCCCAAGGACTCGTCAACTTCGTTCGGATCGATACCGATACGCGTTCAGCAGAATGGGGCATCTACGTCGGGGAACAGAAGAGCAACGGGATTGGCACCGCGATGGCCGTCGCCGCACTAGACCTCGCCTTCGACGACCTCGGCCTGCAACGGGTCGAAGCCGAAGTACTCGGCGTCAACCCCCGAAGCTTGCGCTTCCACGCGAAACTCGGTTTTCGTACGACCCGGATCGACATCGACGCTTATTTTCGGGGAGACCGACATTACGACGTCCACCATCTCGTAATGGATATGGACGCCTGGAACTCCTCGAGAGAGCAGCTCATCGCCGGCGAGCCGACACCATCAGAACGACGGCCGATCGTTATTGCCTCGACGAAGAACTGGAATCACATCTTAGTCCCCCGCGTAGCTAGAGAAACGGGACGGATCGTCCATTGGATCGAGCGAAGAGACGAGCTAACGAAGGAGTCCTTGGATCAACTAGCGCCCGACTACATCTTCCTTCCGCACTGGTCGTTCATCATCCCCGAGACCGTCTACGACGCATTCGAGACCGTCGTATTCCACATGACGGACCTGCCGTTCGGCCGCGGCGGCAGCCCGCTGCAGAACCTCATCGCACGTGGCATCTACGAGACGAAGATCACGTCGCTGAGATGCAACCAAGAACTCGACGCGGGAGACATCTACCTCAAGACACCGCTATGCCTGCATGGGAACGCCGAAGACATCTACCTCCGCGCACGCGACGCCATCGGCCGACACATCATCGAGATCACGACCGCCACGCCCACCCCGACACCGCAAACAGGGGAGGCAACGCTCTTCAAACGCCGGACGCCAGCGCAAAGCGAGA
>JAVLCF010000144.1 GCA_031581195.1 Trueperaceae bacterium
CCGAGCCGGGGCGCGGGGCGGCCGGGCCCCGTCGGTCCCGGCGGGGGGTCGCCGGGGGCGTTCGGGGCCCCCGCGGGTCCAGCGTCGCCGCGCGCGAGCGCGAGGAGGGCGTCGTGCTCCTGGTCGCGCAGCCACGTCCCGATGGCGTGCGCGGTGACGCCGTGGGCCAGAAGGCGGCGGAGCGCGAGGAGTTGGAGGAGGTGATCGACGGTGTACAGGGCGTGGCGGCCCTCGCGGAGGGGCGGATCGAGGAGCGCCTCGCCGACGTAGTGGCGGACGAGGCGGGGGTTGACCGTCGCCTTGACGCGGGCGTCCCGGGCGTCCCCGGCGGAGGGGGCGGGGAGGTGCGCGTTGGCGGCGGCCGCGAGCTCGTCGAGCGTGAAGGTGGGGCGGGTGGCGAGGAGGTCGGCGAGGGAAGCCATCGGGGCTCAACCTATCTCCGCCAACGTTTATTGTCAATACCAACATATCCTGCTAGGGTGCGGAATCGTATCGAGCCCCGGGCGCCCCTCGCCCCGAAAGGACCGTCATGACCTACCCCGACCCCACCCTCGTCCACGCCCTCTGCGAAGAGGGGCCTCGCCCCGTCGGAAGCGACGCCCACGCCCGCGCCCGGTCGATCCTCCGCAGCGAACTGGAGCGCATCGGCGCGATGCCGTACGACGGCGAGGCGTACGACCTCCCCTACGACGCCGCCGGCACCGCCTTCGTGAACCTCGTCGGCGAGGTGCCGGGCGAGGACCCCGACCTCCCGCCGCTGGTGATCGGCGCGCACTACGACACCGTCCCCACGACTCCCGGCGCGAACGACAACGCCGCCTCGATCGCCGTCGCGCTCGCCGTCGGCGAGCGCGCCTCGGACGCCCCGCTCCGTCGCGGCCTGGTGCTGGGCCTGTTCGACGCCGAGGAACCGCCGTACTACCACCAACCGACGATGGGCAGCATCCGCTTCGTCGAGGACGTCCTCGACGCGCGCGGCGTCGCGGCGATGGTGGCGCTCGACCTGATCGGCCGCGACCCGGACGTGGACGAACTCGTGGCCGTCCTCCCTACCCCGGTCCGCCTGGCGTTGCGGGTCGGCCTCGCCGGCCGCCTCGACCGCGCCATCGGGGTGCTCGGCGCGGAGGACGACCGCCGGTGGGACGGCCCCGTCCGGGCGATGCAGCGGGCCACGCCGGGCCGCTACCGCCCGCGGCGCATTCCGCACGCCGTCGCGCCCGACATGAGCGACCACTACGCCTTCCGCCGGGCGGGCTGGCCCTACCTGTTCCTCAGCAGCGGGATGGGGCCCACCTACCACGAACCCACCGACGTCCCCGAGACCCTCGACGGCGCCCGCCTCGACGCCACCACCGACGCCCTCGAGGGACTCCTCCGCAGCGCCGACGACGCGTTCGCCTGAACGTCGGCGGCCCCGGCAACGGCGCGCCCTGCGGGCGCACCGCCCTCGCAGCCGTTCGCCGTACGAACCGGCTGCACCCCACTTCCGAAGGAGCCCCGACGTACCCAGCCGGCTGGAGCGATCGGTCGCGTCGATATCGACGTCCCCGGGAGCCTTTGCACCCACGCCCCCTTCCGCACCCCACGCGTGCCTCGGGGGGCCACCCCGCGTCCGACGTCGCTCGCGCATGGGCGTCAAGCGCAGGTCGAGCGGGGCAAGGTCGGCCAGGGCGGGGAACCGGTGCAGGTCCAGGCGGAGGATCGGCTCGAACGTCGACCCATCCCTCCGCCGTCGCATCGAAGGCGTACAGCGTGACGCGTACCGCCTCGCCCGCGAGCGTGGCGCACGTGACCCCGACGCGCGGCGTGCACGTCGCGATGCCGGCGCGCAGCGAACCCGACACGTGCACGCCGACCTGCGCGTGCAGGTGGGTCGGGATGACGGTGACGCGACGGTCGTCGTCCGCCGCGTCGAGGTCCATGCACGCCCGCCCGGTCCCGCACGACGCGCGCGACGACGACGCCCCCCAACCCGATCGTCCCGGTACGGCGTTGGCGAGATCTCCGTGCTCCACCGCGCCGCCGGTCCACGTCGACGTCCCCGTACGACGGCAGGTCGTCGCCGGTCGGCACGCATAACGCCTTTCGAGCCCGCACCTGCGTGCGCGGGTTCGCGTCGGCCGCCGCAACGTGACCGTCGGGACCCGACCATCGCGCCTTCCCTCCGACGTGCTCAGTACGACACGTGGACGCCACGTCGCTCGAGACGCTCGATCGCTAACGCAGCCGGTGAACCTTCGGACGTATCGAGGGGTGTGTTCGACAGGTTGACGTAGTCCCCCTCGCCGAGCCCCGGACCCTCCACGAGGGGAGCGAGATTCACCACGCCCGTCCCACTGAGACCCACGTTCGTCAATGACGGCATCGCCGCAAGGGGGGTGACGTCTCGTAACTCGGGAATCAGGTCGAGGTGGAGCCGCTGGACGGACGTCATCCCCTCCAGCCCGCTCAGGTCGGTCACGGCCGACCCCCCCAAGTAGAGGCGCTCGACCCGATCGAGCCGTGCCAGCGGACGCACGTTCCGGAGTCGCGGAGTGTTGTTGAGACCCAAGTACTCGAGGTTGCGAAGGCTAGACAAGGGAGTAACGTCGGCGACGTCCGTGTACGCCAACTGGAGCATCTCCAGATCGACGAAGTTCGCGACCACGCTCACGTCCGCCACCTCGGAGCTCCCGAGGTGGAGCCTCGTGAGGTTCGTCAGACCCCCCAACATCGAGACGTCCTCCACGTCGCTGGCCCCGACCTCCAACGTCTCCAGCCTCGTGAGTCCGGCGAGGGGACGCAGGTCGGTCACGCGCGTGCCCGTGAGGTCCAGGTAGGTCAGATCGACCGCGTTCGCGAGCGGCCCGACGTCCGCGACGTCGGTGAACGTGAACGACGCGCGGCGCAGGGCGGTGGCGTTCGCAAGCGGCGTGAGGTCGTGCACGCGCGTGAGGTGGAGATCCAACCGCTCCAGCGACGTCGCGCCCGCCAGCGGCGAGAGGTCCGCCACGGGTGCGCGGAACGCCTTGAAGACCCGCAACCGCTCGGCACCCGCGAGCGGGGACAGGTCGGTCACCGACGTTTGTCCGACGTCGAGCTCCTCGAGCCGCTCGAGCCCTCGAAGGGGCGACAGGTCGGAGACCGGTGCTGCGGTGAGCCGGAGGAACCGAAGGTCGGTGAGCGAGGCGACGGGACCGAGGTCGGTCACGTCGGTGAAGCCGACGACCAACCGCTCCAGGTTGCGTGCCGCTTCGAGACCGCTCAGGTCCCCCACGTCCTGCGACCACACGCTGAGGTGCTGCAGCGTCAACATCCGCGCGCAGGTCAGGGGCGCACCGATCCGCTCGACGATCGCCGCCCGCAACACCGCATCGGGAACGGCGACCTCCGCCTCCAGGTCGGGACAGGCGCCGTGGGCCGCGACGCGCACCGGAACGGAATCGGTGCGGCTGGGAACGGTGTTCGCGGCGGCTCGGACCCGCGTGGTGCCCTCCGCCAGGCCCGTCACCCGCCCCCAGGCGTCCACGCGAGCGATCGTCGGGTCCTGCGAGGTCCACGTGATCGTCACGTCCGCCGGACTCGTTTCGCCGAACGTCGCGGCCAGGGGCGCCGCGTCCCCGACCACGAGGTCCAGGGCGTCCGGCGTGACGTCGAACCGCGCCGGCACATCCGGCGAGGGGTCGGTGGGGGACGGGCGCACCGGCGCGGCGTCGGTGTCCGACGGGGTCTCCCGATCGACGACGCGGAGCGTCGCGGTCCCCACGTCGCTCGCATCGTCGCCCGCTTCCGCGCGGACGACGCACGTCGCGGGAGCGTCGGGCGCCACGAACGTCGCGCGGCGCTCCGCGGCATCCACCGTCCCGCAGGTCGCACTCCAGCGAACGTCGCCGCCCGGGGCCCCGGACACGTTCGCTCGCAGCCCGAGCACCTCGCCGACCCCGAGCGCGGCGTCCTGTGGAGAGACCGTCACCACGACCGGAGGCCGAATCGTGACCCGAGCCGTCGCGGTCGCATCGGTGGGGCTCGGGGCCGCAACCTGCACGTCGCAGGGGCCCCCGACCTCCGGCGCGACGTAGCGAGCGGTCCGACCCGCCCCCGTCACGTCGCCGCACGTCGCCCGCCACGTCAGGTCGGCCGGGGACACCTGCGCGACCCCGACGACCGCCCACCGGGCGGTGAAGTCGACGACGTCGCCCGGACCGACGACCACCTCGGCGGGCGCCACGGCGAGGGTGCCGGGGAACGCCCGCACTGCGAGCGTCGTCGTCGCAGCCCGGGCGGGGTCGGCCGCGCTCGCGGCCCGAACCGTGCAGGTCGCTTCCGTTTCGGGCGCGCGGTAGGTGCCCACCCCCGCCTCCGCGTCGACCGTGCCGCACGATGCGCTCCAGACGACGCCCGCCTCCGGGGCCCCGTCGACCGTCGCCCGGACCCGCACGTCGCCCCCGGTCGGGACCGATGCACTGCGGGGGACCATGGCGACGTCGATCGTCGCTCCTTCGGGGAGCACGGTCACGACGAGATCCGCCCGTGCGTCGCCGCCCGCCGTCGCGACGACGCGACACCGCTCCGGCGCGTCCGGCGCAACGTACGTCGTGGTCGTCCCGCGGGCCGGCCCCTCGAACCGTCCGCACGTCGTGGTCCAGACGACCGCCCCCGGTTCGACGCCGCGCACGTCGGCCGTCAGGCGCGTCGACGTCCCGACGTTCAGGGACGTCGCGGACGCCGGGAGCGCGACCTCCGTATCGGGCCCGGGGTTCGCCCCGCCCGGCGGCACGGCGTCGGGAGCGCGGCACGCGACGAGGACGATCGCGAGGGCGAGGGCGAACGCGATCGGGCGTGCGAAGCGGCGACGTGTGGTCATGGATAGGCCTCGTTTCG
>JAVLCF010000145.1 GCA_031581195.1 Trueperaceae bacterium
GCGGTCGACGACGTTGAGGCTGCGTTGCAGCGAGGCGGGCAGACCGAAGCGCCACGGGTCCAGTTCGCTCGGGCCGTCGAACGGCAGCGCGACGAGGCGGACGACGTCGGTCGGGGGGACCTGGGCGACGGCGGAGGCGACGACGAGCGACGCCGCGACGACGAGGGCGCGGAGGCCGCCGCGCCGGGCGGGGGGACGAACGGAGCGCGACATCGCGAACGAGTCTAGCCCGTCGGGCGGGCTCACGGGCCGTCGGGCGCCAACGCGAACGCGCCCGGCAGGAGGTCGGCGACGGTGGTGCGGGTGACCTCCCCGGCGGCGTTGACGAGGTGGACGGGCGCGTCGTCGCCGAACTCGCGGAGGACCTGCCGGCAGGCGCCGCAGGGGCTGGCGGGGGGGACCGCGTCGGCGACGACGACGAGCTCGGCGATGCGGCGCCCGCCGGCCGACACCATCGCTTGGACGGCGGACTGCTCCGCACAGCGCGAGAGGCCGAACGAGGCGTTCTCGACGTTCGCCCCGACGTACGTCGCGCCGTCGTCGGTGCGGAGGGCCGCCCCGACGGCGAAGTGGGAGTAGGGCACGTAGGCGTGCGCGCGGACGCGGAGCGCTGCGGCGAGCAGGTCGGCGGGGACGTGCGCGTCGGCGGGGGGCGTGAAGGGGGACGTCGTCACGAGGGACCTCCGGGGGCGAGGCGGGCGGCGAGGGGCGGCCCCAACACGAGCAGGCCGACGAGCACCGCGCCGGCGGCGGCGACGAGGACGGCGCCGGCGGCGGCATCCTTGGCGCGGCGCGCCAGCGGGTGGGGGGCGGGGGCGTGGAGGTCGACGACCGCCTCGACGGCGGTGTTGAGCAGCTCGAGGCTCAACACCCACGTCGCGGCGATCACGATGGGCAGGAGCGGCGCGTCGAGCGCCAGGGCGGCCCCGACCGCCGCCCCGCCGATCGCGAGTTCGATGCGGAGGTTGCGTTCGTGGCGGACCGCGTCCCGCACGCCGCGCGCCGCGTGGCGAACCCCGATCGGGTCGCGGCTCGGCCGCGTCACGGCCCGCCCCCGGGAGCGGCATCCCAGCGCTCGGCGTCCAACGCCGCAATGCGGGCGGCGGCGTGGTGGAACGGCGCCCACGCCGCCTCGGTCGGGTGGTCGAACCCGCGGAGGTGCGTCACGCCGTGCGACGCGAGGTGCAGGACCTCGGTCACGAGGTCGTGCCCGTGCGCCTCCGCCTGCCGCCCCGCGACCCCGAGCGCGACGAGGACGTCCCCGAGGTGCGCGACGGCCGGCATGCCGACGTCGGTCGGTTCGTGCGTCGGGTAGGACAGCACGTCGGTGGGGCCGTCCACGCCGCGGTCCTCGCGGTTGCGCTGCGCGATGGCGTCGTCCTCCATCAGCACCAGCGTCACGTCCCGCTCGCCCTCCCCGAGGTCGGCGAGGAGCGCCGCGACGGCGGCGCGAAGCCGCTCAGGCGCCGGAAACCGGTGCGTTTCGTCGATCAGGTCCACCACGTGCGCCTCCCGTCGCCGCGCCACCGTCCCCGCCCGCCGACGCCCCCGAGCCGGCCTGCAAGCCCCGAATCTCGTCCGCGGTGGGGTACCGCACGCGCCGGTGGAGCGACGCGGTCAGGACCCGCTCGAACGTCGAGGCGATCTGGTCGAGGTCGCGGAAGGTGAGGGGGCTGTCCGCCAGCTGTTCGTCCTGCAGGCGTTGCTCGAACAGGCGTTCGATCATCGCCCGGATCGCGCTTTGCGACGGCTCCGCCAGCGACCGGGAGGCGGACTCGACGGCGTCGGCGAGCATCAGGACCGCCGTTTCCTTCGTCTTGGGTTTCGGTCCGGCGTAGCGGAAGTTCACCTCGGCCAGCCCGTCGCTGTCCTCGAGGGCGCGCTTGTAGAAGTAGGCGAGGACCGTCGTGCCGTGGTGTTCGGTGACGAACGGCTCCAGGGCGGGCGGCAGGCCGGACTCGCGGAGCATCTCCACGCCGTCGCGAACGTGACTCGTGATGATCAGGTAGCTGAGGTGCGGACTGAGCGCGTCGTGCGGGTTCTCGCCGCCCACCTGGTTCTCGACGAAGAACTGCGGGCGTTTCGCCTTCCCGACGTCGTGGTAGAGCGCGCCGACGCGGGCGAGGAGGGCGTTGCCGCCGATCTGCGCCACCGACTGCTCGACCAGGTTCGCGATGATTTGGCTGTGTTGGTACGTGCCGGGCGCCTGCAGCACCAGGCGTTGCAGGAGCGGGCTTTGTGGCGAGGCGAGCTCGACGAGGCGGAACTCGGTGAGGAACTCGAACACGCCCTCGGCGAGGGGCAGCAACGCCAGCGTGAGGACGCCGGCCAGCACGCCGCCGCCGAGCGTCGCGGCGAACGTCGTGAGGGCCGGGATCGGCCCGAACGCGCCGGACACGATCGCTTGCGCGGCGAGCAGGGCGAGGCCGCCGGCCGCGCCGCCCGCCACCGCGGCGTAGAGCAGCCCGAGGCGGGTGCGGACGTGCGTCGCGATCCGCGTCGCGGCGAGGCCGGACACGAGGATCGCGATGGCGGACGCGATCGGGGCGCCGGGCACCAACAGCCCGACGGCGACCGCCAACCAGCCGGCCCACAGCAGGGCGGGCACCTCGTCGATCAACGCCGCGATCAGGGTGGGGACGAGCAGGACGAAGAACAGGTCGGGCGCCACCTCGAGCGTGAGGCGCTGCAGCCCGAGGGCGACGAGGGTCACGCCGACCAGGAAGGCGTACTGGCGGCGGCCGACGCGTTCCGACAGCGCTCGCGCGCCGTACGCGGCGGGGAGCGCCAGGAGGCCCCCGACGACGAGCGCGCCGAGCCCCACCCACAACGCCTGGCGGATGCGGCGGGTGGTGGGGTCGTACGCCCCGATCGCTTCGAGCGCGCGGAGGTCGGCCTCCTCGACGATCGTGCCCGCCTCGATGATCACCTCGTCGCGCTCGAGGGTCCGCAGGACCGGCTCGACGGCGGCCGCCGCGGCGTCGCGCGCCGCTTCGGTCGCCGCGACGTCGGGCCGCGCGGTCGGGACGAGCCGCTGCTGGAGGCGGAGCCGCGCGTCGCGGCGGGCGTCGGGCGGGGCGGCGGCGACGGCGGCGTCGACGAGGTCGGGGATCGCGTCGCGGCGGACGCCGGCCGGGTCGCGGTAGGCGGCGAGCAGCACGTCGAGGGTCGGGCCGGGCAGGCCCGCGCTCGGGAGGCGCGCCAGCATCAACGCCTGCGCGTTGTCGTCGATGCCGGTCACGACCGGGACCTGCGCCCTCGCGGCGTCGCGCCGACGTTCGGTCGCGACGGGGTCGGCGACGGGGACGTCGGCGGGGGCGCGGTAGGTGCTGGGGCTGGGGTCGCCGACGGCGAGCGAGAGGGATTGGCGTTGCCCGTGCACGCTGAAGAGGACCGCCGCGATCGCGATCCACGTCACGAGGAACGGCCCGATGCGACCGGGGCGGGGCCGTTGCCGGCGCCGCGCCAGCTTGGCGCGGGCGTTAGCCACGCGCCGGTTCCTCCTCGTACGCGCGGATGATGGCCGCGACGAGGGGGTGACGGACGACGTCGCCCTTGTCGAACGTCACGAAGGCGATGCCGTCGATGCCGGACAGGATCCGGTGCGCGACGGCGAGGCCGCTGTCGACGCCGCCGGGCAGGTCGGTTTGGGTGACGTCCCCGGTGACGACGACGGTGCTGCCGAACCCCATGCGGGTGAGGAACATCTTCATCTGTTCGCCGGTCGTGTTCTGCGCCTCGTCGAGGATGATGAAGGCGTCGTTCAGGGTGCGCCCCCGCATGAAGGCGAGGGGGGCGACCTCCACGACGCCCGACGCGAGGTACTGCTCGGCGCGGTCGGCGGGGAGCATGTCGTACAGCGCGTCGTAGAGCGGCCGCAGGTAGGGATCGATCTTGGCCTGCAGGTCGCCGGGCAGGAACCCCAACTTCTCGCCCGCCTCCACGGCGGGGCGGGTCAACACGATGCGTTTGACGCGCTTGTCGAGCAGCGCTTGGACCGCCATCGCGACCGCGAGGTACGTCTTGCCGGTGCCGGCGGGCCCGACGGCGAACGTGATGGCGTGCTTCGCCATCGCCGCGACGTAGCGGCGTTGTCCGCCGGTCTTGGGTTTGTGGCGACCGGGGAGGTGCACGGGGGCGGCGCCGGCGTCGGGTGCGGCGTCCGTCTCGTCGGTCGGGAGGTGCCCGTGCTCGAGCTCCGTGAGGCTGAGTTCCCCGCCGGCGCGGATGGTGTCGAGCAACGCGCGGAAGGTGGCTTCGGCCGCTTCGACGTCGGTCGCTTCGCCGCTGAGGCGGACCTCGTCACCGCGCGCGACGACCTTCGCGTCGAGCCGTCGGCGGATCGCCTTCAGGAACTCGTCGTTGCGGCCGAACAGCCGCATGGCCTCCGCGGGGTTGCGGAGCTTGAGGGTCACGGACGCCGCGATGCTGCCCTCCTCCGGAGTCGACGCGCGGTGGGTTCGCCCAGCACGACGTTCCACACGATGCCGCGCGCGACGTCCTCGCGGGTCGGGCGGACGCGGGCCGCGTCCCGCAACGCCGCGCGGGCGGGGTCGGGCCGGCGGCTCCAGGCGACCGACGCGGCCGGCTTCGCCGTCCGCGCGGCCGGGACGCCCTCCCGCCCGAGCGACGCGCCCGCCGGGCGGGGTCGCGGCGTCGGCGGCGCGGCGGGGGGCGTGGGGGCGCCCGGCCCGGGGGCGGGCGTCCCGCGCGACGGGGGGGCGACCGGCGGCGCGCCCGGGGGGGAGGTCGACGGGGCGGCCGGGCCGGCCGAGGCGGGCGGCGACGGTCGGGGGGGCGTCGG
>JAVLCF010000146.1 GCA_031581195.1 Trueperaceae bacterium
GTCTTCAGGAGCGCGTCGGCGGCGTCGTCGATCGTGGGGTAGTGGAACGCGAACCCCTCCGCCTGGAGGCGGGCGGGGCGCAGGTGCGTGCTGGACAGCAGCAGGTGGTCGGCGACGCCGCCCAACGCCAGCCGGAGCGCGAAGGCGGGCGCCGGGACGAACGCCGGCCGCCGCAACCGCGTCGCGGCGGCGCGCGCGACGTCGATCTGGCGCGCCGGTTCGGGGGCGGTGAGGGCGTACACGCCCGCCGGGGGGAGGTCCGCGTCGCCCTCCGCCGCCCCACCGGGCGGCCCGACGAGGAAGAGGATCGCGCGGATCAGGTCCTCGGCGTGGATCCACGGCCACCACTGCCGCCCCGAGCCCAGCGGCCCACCCACGAACGCGCGGATCGGCAGCAGCATCTGCCGCCACGCCTTCGCTTCGGGGGCGAACACGATCCCGATCCGACCGATCACGAGGCGCGTCACCGCCTCCACGGGCCGGGCGGCCTCCTCCCACGCGACCCCGACGTCGGCGAGGACGTCGTCGGGGTGGGGCGGAGAGGTCTCGTCGAGGACCTCGTCGCCGCGGTCGCCGTGGATCCCCGACGCGGACGTCTGGAAGAGGGTGCGCGGGGGCGACGCGGCGCGGAGCACGGCGGTCGCGAGGGTGGTGGTGGCGTCGACGCGCGAGTCGAGGATGCGGCGCTTGTGCGCCGCGTCGAACCGGCCGCCGGCGATGCTGGCGCCGGCGAGGTTCACGACGACGTCCGCGCCGGACAGCAGCTGCGCGAGGGCGGTGAGGTGCGCCTCGTCGCCGTCGCGGGCGGCGGTCGGCGTCCAGGCGACCGCGCGGGCGCCCTCGGGCTCCGTGCCGGTGACCGTGCGGGTGAGGACGACGACGTCCCAGGCGTCCTTCGCCGCCGCCACGAGGCGGCGCCCGACGAGGCCGGTGCCGCCGGCGACGATCATGCGGGGGCGGGCGGATGGGGCGTCGGACGGGGGGTCGGAGGGCGGCGTCATGGGGGCAGGGTAGCCGCCCGGGGCGGAACGATGGGTCGCCAATCGTGCCGCGATTGTGCTACACCCTACACATCGGACGCCGCGCGTCCGCATCGGTCCTGCATTCCCCACCCCGGAGGTCCCCGTCCCGTGAACGAACGTCCCGCCCCCGAACCGTCCGCCGCCGCGCCGGACGAGGCGTCGCCCGTGGAGGCGACGCCCGACGCCGCGACGCCGAACGACGCGCCGGACGCGACGCCGTCCGGCGCGATCGCCGTCACGGTGTTCCTCGCCGCCACCATCCTCGTGTTCTGGTTCGGAATGTACTTCTTGAACCTCGCCTGGAGCGGCTGAGGTGGAGCACCGCGAACACGAACAGATCGCCCGCTGGGAGCGGCGCTGGCTGGCGGTGTCCGGCCTCATGTCGCTCACGTTCGTGCTGTTGATCGCCTACAACCTGGCGACCGAGGGGGCGCACATCGCGCAACGCACCGCGAAGTCCACCCCGCAACAGATCCTGCAGCAGGAGGTGTTCCTCGAGCCCGGCGTCCGGCAGTTGGCGCCCGGCAAGGTCCAGGTCACCACCGTCGCGCAGGCGTTCGTCTTCCAACCCGAGGTGGTGCGCGTCCCGGTCGGCGCGGAGGTCGAGTTCTTCCTCACCGCCCGCGACGTGCTGCACGGCTACCAGATCGAACGCACCAACATCAACGTCGAGCTGATCCCGGGCGAGATCTCGCGCCTGATCTACACGTTCGACGAGCCCGGCACCTACCGCATCAGCTGCAACCAGTACTGCGGCATCGGGCACCACACGATGTTGGGGGCGGTCGAGGTGGTGCCCGCCTCGCAGTGGAACGAGGCGACCGCCGCCGGCGCGATGGCGGACGTGGGCGGCGAGGACGCCATGGCGCAGGCGGACGGCGCCGTCGACGGCGCACAGGTGTACGCCGCGAACTGCGCGTCGTGCCACCAGGCGGACGGCAGCGGCCTGCCGGGCGCCTTCCCGCCGGTCGCGGGGCACGCCGCCCGCCTCGTCGCGGAGCAGGGGCGCGACTACCTGCCGCTGGTGATGCTGTACGGCCTGCAGGGCGAGATCGAGGTCGACGGGCAGACCTACGCCGGCGTGATGCCCGCCTGGGCCAACCTGAGCGACGAGGAACTCGCGGCCGTCACGAACTACGTCGTCACGGCCTGGGACGACGGGGCGCTGCCGGAGACGTTCGAACCGTACGCGCCCGACGACTACGCCGCGGCGCGCGGGCAGGAGCTCGGCGCGGACGACGTGTACGAACGGAGGACGCCATGACGACCGTCACCGCCACCCCCGCCTCGGTCGCGACGGCGCACCCCGAGCGTCGCGTGACCTTCGCGTTCCTGATCACCGGCTTCGCCGCGCTGTTGGTCGGGGCCCTGCTCGGGCCGCTGCAGGCGCTGAACTACGCCGGCGTGAACCTGTACCAGCACCTGCCCTGGCTGCAGTCGTACTACCAGGGCCTCACGCTGCACGGCGTCCTCAACGCGTTGGTGTTCACCACGTACCTGAACGCGGCGATCCTGCTCTACTTCCCGGCGCGCGAGATGGGCGTCGCGATGAACCTCCGCTTCGTCTGGACGATCTACGGCCTGATGACCGGCGGCCTGGTGATGGCCGGCGTCGCGATCCTGAGCAACACCAGCAACGTCCTCTACACCTTCTACCCGCCGCTCGCGGGGCATTGGGGCTTCTACCTGGGGCTCGCGTTGGTCGTCGTCGCCAGCCTGCTGGTGGCGGTCGAGACGTTCCGCATGCGGATGGTGTGGCGCCGCGCGAACCCCGGCAAGGTCACGCCGATCGTGACGTACATGGCGATCATGACGAACGCGATGTGGCTGCTGGCGTCGATCGGCATCGTCGTCGAGGTCGTCGTGTTCCTGTTGCCCTGGTCGCTGGGCCTCATCCAGGGGGTCGACCCGACCCTCGCGCGCACGTTGTTCTGGTGGACGGGGCACCCGATCGTCTACTACTGGCTGCTGCCGGCCTACATCTCCTGGTACGGCTTCATGCCCAAACAGGCGGGCGGGGAGCTGGTGTCGGACTCGCTGACCCGCCTGGCGTTCCTGATGTTCCTGATCTTCAGCACGCCGGTCGGCTTCCACCACCAGTTCGCCGACCCCGGCATCAGCGCGGGCTGGAAGATGGTGCACTCGCTGCTGACGATGTTCGTCGGCATCCCCAGCCTCATCACCGCCTTCACGGTCGCGGCCAGCCTCGAGGTGGGCGGCAAGCGGGCCGGCGGGACGGGCGTGTTCGGGTGGATCGGCAAGCTCCCCTGGCGCGACGCGTCGTTCGCCGCGCAGATCCTGGCGATGATCTCGTTCATCTTCGGGGGCGCGGGCGGCATCGTGAACGCCAGCTTCAACCTCAACATGTTGGTGCACAACACCGCCTGGATCCCCGGGCACTTCCACCTGACGGTCGGGACCGCGGTGACGCTGACGTTCATGGGCATGACCTTCTGGTGGGTGCCGCACCTGACCGGCAAGCGGCTGTTCGCGCCCCGCATGGCGCTCGCGTCGGCGTGGACGTGGTTCGTCGGGATGATGGTGTTCGGCCTCGGGATGCACTGGCAGGGGCTGTACGCCGTGCCGCGCCGCGCCCTCGTGAGCGCCGCGCCGGAGGGCACGTACGCCGACGCGGTCGTCCCGCAGGTCGTCACCGGCGTGAGCGGCGTCATCCTGCTCGTCGCCATCGTGTTGTACTTCACCGTCCTCTTCGGGACGCTCTTCGCCCGCGGGCGCCTGCGCGAGGACGAGCGCCCCGCCATTCCGTTCGGGAACGCCGTCGAGTTGCGAAGCGTCGGCGTCCTCAAGGTCCTCGACAACGTGTGGGGGTGGTTCGCGCTGGCGGCGTTGCTGGTCGCGGTCGCCTACCTCCCGACGTTGGTCGACATGCTCCTGAACCAGGTGGGCTTGCCGCCCCAGCGGCTCTGGTAGCGGAAAGGGGTTGCCGTGCTGACGTCCCTCGCCCTCTCCTCGGTCCTCACCGGCGTCGTCGGGACCGCCGTCATGGTGCTGTTCTTGTACCTGCCGCTCCTCTGGAACGGCGTCCACTACGACACCCTCGCGTCGATCGGGTCGATCTGGACGCGCGAGGCGAACGACCGCTCGCGCCTCATCGGGATGGTGCTGCTCACGGCGGGTGGGGTGGCGTTCGCCGCCTTCTACGGCGCCTTCGTGTTGATGTTCATGACCGAGGTGGGCGCCTTCCGCGGCGTGCCGTACGTCATCTTCCCGGGCGCCCCGACGACCATCGACCTGTTCTTCCCGTTCCTCGGGCTGGTCGGTGGGTTCGGGCAGGGGATCTTCATGTCGCTCGTCACCAGCTTCGTCGTGACCGACTTCCACCCCCTCGAGCGGTTCCGGGATCCGTTCCCGCTGTTGTTGTCGTTCCTGATCGGCCACACGGTGTTCGGGGTGGTCGTGATGTTCTTCCAGCACCAGGTGCTGCAGCTGCTGCTCTAGCGC
>JAVLCF010000147.1 GCA_031581195.1 Trueperaceae bacterium
CCTACGGCGGCGTCGCCCTCGAACCGCAACGCTTCCCCGGCCCGGCGTTCCTCGATCATCCGTTCGGGGCGTTGCTGGAGGGGGGGGAGGGGTACCGGTCCGAGGTGCGCTATGCGTTTACCGGGTCCCGAGACCGCGCCTCGTCGTAGCCCGACCCGTGGGTCGTTCCTGGTCGTGAGGTCGGGTCAGGCACCTCGTCCCGGCCCGTACCGGTTTTGGGGCCGGGGGCGGGGGTTCTCAAGCGAACGCTCCGTGGCCGAGCTGCGCAATCTACGGGGGTCTCCCGATGGAACGAGATTTGGCCCGTGCGTACTCCCTGGCGTTCGCCGTGTCGCACTCGTGACCGGGCGGAGGGAAGCTTCGGGGTGCGCGGAGGTCGGTCGAGACGCCGTCCGCGTTCCGGTGGGGCGCGCAGAACGGGGCCGGCTACGGGCCCAGCCATCTCTTCACGACGCTCCTAACGGTGCCGTAACGGGGCCACCCTACGATGCATTCTGGGATTGACACCCACAAGTCCAGTGCATCGGAAGTAGGAGGCGTTTTCGTGAAAAAAGAAGTGATGGCCCTTGCTCTTGCGCTCGCGGTTGCCGGCGGGATGATCGGCACTGCGTTGGGGCAGGACAACCTTCAAGGTACGCCCACGGCGTCGGCCAGCGACACGCAGACGGTGGCCGACATCAACTTCTTGCCCGGGAACCGGATCGACGTGTCACCGAGCAATGGCAACGTCGATTTGACGCTTCAGTCGGGGCTGGAGAGCGTGGTCGACGATGAGGCCATGTCGATCGACTTCGTGTTCGGGTCGCTGTCGGGCTCGATTTCGGCGGAGATCGTGGACGCGAGGCGTGGCGGTACCAGCCGAAGCCTCGAGCAACTTCTGGATCTCTTGAGTGACGACGATGGGTCGGGCGACGTCGACGGCATGCAACTCTTCTTGTGTGAAGACGTGGCGTCCTTCTCGGATGGGAACTGCCAGGCGTTGATGGCCGACGATTTTTCGGCGGTCCAGTCGGTGCAGGTGCTTGACGCAGGGGATGTTGTTTTGGGCGACGCGTCTCCCCTTCTCGGATTTGATGGATCCGACAACTACCGCAAAGAGGGCGGACCGGCGCAAAGCCTGAAGCTCGGTGCAAAAACGATCGGAAACGGCCCGAGCGAGGCGTTCGATGACTTGGCGATCGATCTCGTGTTCACGATTACGGGGAGCAACTGATCCGCTACCGCGTTTCGTCTAGCGCGGAAGGGTCGAGGATGAAGACCGTTTCGTTGCGCGCGTCGCGATGAACTCGACGATGCCATTCTCGCCGAAAGGATATGGAACTATGATTCACCGTCGATTGACGAACTACGTTGCCGCGGCTCTCGCGCTGTCGGTCTTGGGTGTCGTCGGCGCCCAAGCGACGCCGGTCACGAGCCAGCAGCTGGATGCAGAGGACCGTGTGACCTCCGCATCCGACACCGTCACCGCAGACGTCACCTACCAGTTCGTGAACAGCGTGACCATCGGCACCGGAGAGGTGGGTGGATTGACGATCGCGGGGGCGGACACCTTCGCGTCGGTGGATGCCGGCTCCATCAGCTATTCCTTCGCCAATGACGCAACCGAGCTGTACGCCGAAATCATCGAGGTCAACGGGGCTGCGTACTCTCCAACGGACAACGATCTGAGTGCATGGTGGAAAGACGATCAGAACCACCTCGAGTTCGGCATTGGGCCGACCGGGATGACCGATGCGGACGACTTCAACAACCTCACGAACGGCGAGATTGCCAGCCTCTTCCCAGCGAGTGCAAGCGTCGGTAATTCTGGTCGGACCCAAGGAGTGGGTCTCGTGCGACTCGACTCGAAAGGTGATGGTGACGCGTTCGTGTTCGAGCGAAACGGCACGCCGACCGAAGATTTGAATGAAGGGGCGGGGGGACAACGGACCGAGGCGTTCCGTTACTACATCGCTCAACGCGGTGACGGGCCCGACGCCGGCTTCGGCAACGACGACACGAGCGAGTCGACCGACGCCATGAGCGTCACCGTGCAGTTCACCGTTGCACCGAGACAGTAGTTGCAGTGACCCGGACTCCGTCCTCGGTCGCCCCCCTCCCGCGCGACGGTGTTTCGAAGTCCGACACCACCCTTCCAGGGTGGTGTCGGACCCGTCCGCTGCGGACGGTCTTCCTCGGCATCGTGGCGTTCCTCGCCCTGTCGACATCGGCCTCCGCGAACATCGGCATCGTCGAAGACCTCACGGCGACCCTCGAGTTGAATCCTGGGGACGAGGTTACCCGAACGTTGACCGTGTTCAACCGTGGCGACGAACCACAGCGCGTGCGTGTCACGCCGTACGATCGGGACCCCAACACGTCGTCCCCGTACGTCGCCGCGGGGACGCTGAGCGCGTCGGCTGCCTCCATGATCACGCTCGAGGCCGACGAGTTCGTCGTGGCGCCCGGAGAAAACCGCTTGTTCACCTTCACGGTGTCGGTCCCCGAGGATGCACGGGACGCCAGAACCGTGTGGTCCACCCTCATGTTCACCCCCGTGGGGCCCCTTCAGGAGGAGGCCGCACCCACCGAAGGCATTCAGGTTCGGACGCGCACGAGGATCGCCTACGCCGTCCTCGTACACGTCGGCAACCCAACGGCCGAACGCATCGTCATCGGTGACGTCGCGGCGGGGACATCGCGGGATCCCTCCTCGGACGAGCTCCTCATCGACGCCTCGCTTCACGTGGAAGGCCAGCGAGCGACGCGCGTCGCCGTGCAAGCGCAGGTGTTCGATCGCTCGACCGGTGAACAGGTGTTCGCGACGCCGCCCGCCGAAACGCGACTGTATCCGGGCTACGACCGCGACGTGCGCTTCGACCTCTCGGACGTCGAGCCTGGGGCGTACGAAATCCTGCTGTTGGCCGAGACGAAGGACGACGATCTCTACGCCGTGCGCTTCGATTTGGACGTGGGTCAGGGCCAAGGTGAGTGAGCCTGGGCCACCCCACGGCCCGTAGCTGGCCGCGCATGCCCGCTGCAGGTCCCCGCCATGGTACGAGCCCACGCTCTCCTTCTCCTCGTTGCCTCGCTGGTGCTCCCCGGCGCTCAGGCGCAACGCGTCCAATCGCCGGACGCGCCTCCCGTCGTCGCTCCGGGCGAACACGAAGCGTTGCGGATCGTCCTCGAGCAGCCCGAGGGTGTCGATGGCACGTACGAGGTGGCGTATTCGCACCCACCGTTCGTCCGTCTGGTCGCCCCACGAACGATACTGAACGTCGCTGGTGGTGAGGTGCGCGCCCTCGTCGTCCCCATTCAGGTGGTGGACGGCGCCCCGCCTGGTCCGGCCGTGGTGGAGTTGACGCTGACCACCTCCGCGGAGGACGTACGTGCCGTGTCCGTTCCCTTCGAGGTCGAGGAGGTCGTCGGTGGCTCCCTCGAGATCGTCGAGGCGCCCGTCGTCCCCGTGCGCGGCCCGTACGACGTGGTGGTCCGCGTCGACAACCGCGGCAACGTACGCACGTCGTTCGTCGTCGGCGGGACCGGGGTGCGCGAGCAGGGGCGGAGCGTCGACCCCGACGTTCTCGAGCTTGAGCCCAACGCATCGGGACGCGTCACGGTGCGCGTCACCCCGGAGCCGCCCGACGGGCGACGCCGCACCGATCGCACCTGGGTCGTGCTTCAGCATCCCGACTCCGGCGAGCGGTTGGCCGGCATTCGAACCCCCGTCACGGTGCTCCCCCGCGGCCCCGAGCGCCGCGACAGCGGCCCGTTTCACACGATTCCGTTGACCGTCCGGACGTCTGCGGCGATGCGAATGGAAGCCACGAACGGTGGATGGACCTTCGACGAGAGGGCGATGCCGACGAGCCTCGCCACGAGGTTCACCGGCGCCTTACGCGACACGGGTCGCCCCCGCGTATCGGGCTCGTTGAGCCTGCCGCTGAACGGCGACGGACCCCCCGTTTCGCCGCGCGGTACCGCGGTGCGATCGACGTGGCCCTCGACCTCCCCGGCTCGACGCGAATGGCGACGCGAACCACCTACCTGCGGGGGCTCGGTGCACGCATCGACCTGCCGGTTCGGCAGGCCGTCGACCGTCGAAACCGCGTGTCGCTGGCGCTCTACCAGAACGACGGACGTGCACAGGCCGGCCTCGGGGTCCGGCTCCGTGACGCCCGCGCGTCCGGCGCGTGGTCGGCTGGCGTGGGCGCGACGCTGCACCCCACCCACCGCTCGCTGGGGGGGACGGTGGCCGTGCGGGTGGACGGGACGACCGACGTCGCCCTCGACGCCGCGTTCGGTCGGCGGTTCGGTCCCCTCGAGCCCCGAGCGACGGGCGATGCGTCCCTCTCGCTTCAGGGAGAGGCGGGTGCGCTTCGCGTCGAACGGAGCTGGTCCATCGACGACGACGACGAAGAGGACGGGTACGCGCGCGTCCGACGGCAG
>JAVLCF010000148.1 GCA_031581195.1 Trueperaceae bacterium
TCTGGAGGCGACCCGCGGCGCGCGCCACCGCCTCGGGGTAGGGCACGTCGACCTGCCCGACCGCCGCGCGCGACGCGGCGGACACGAGCGCGCCGACGCCGCCACCGGTGTTCGCGGCGACCTCGACGACGGGCACCCCGAACGCCGCCTCGAGGGCGGCCGGGTCGACCTCGCGACCGGTCTTGCGGGCCTGGTCGGCGAGGTTGACCGCGACGACCATCGGGCGGCCGTGCTCGACGAGTTCCGCGGTGAGGGTCAGGTCGCGCTCGAGGTTCGTGGCGTCCACGACGTTCACGACGAGGGCGTCGTCGTCGCCGTCGAGGGCGGGGAGGACGATCTCCTCGTCGGGGGCGCTGCCGGCGAGCGTGTAGGCGCCGGGGAGGTCGATCAACTCGACGGTGCCGCACGCGAGGTGCGCCGACGCGCTGGCGACCTCGATCGTCGTGCCGCTCCAGTTGCCGATCTCCAGGTTCGCGCCGGCGAGGGCGTTGACGAGGCTGGTCTTCCCGGTGTTCGGGGTGCCGACCAGGTACCAGCGGCGGGGGACGTTCGCGTCGCCGGCCGCGATCGTGCCGGCCAGCGAACAGGTCTTGGCGAGACCACAAAAGCGGCAGGCGTTCACGGGGTGACCTCCTCGGGGGCGTCGTCGTGCGGGTCGGCGTCGACGAGGATGTGGGCGGCGTCGTCGGCGCGGACCATGACGTGGACCGAGCCGGCGCGGAGGTGCAGGGGGCCCTGGTTCGGCGAGCGACCGACCACGTGGCAGACCGTGCTCGGACGCACGCCGAGGGCGAGGAGGCGCTTGACGGTGCGCGGGGCGCCGGCGAGCTTCACGATGCGCGCCGCCCGCCCGCAGGCCAGCTGGTCGAGCCCGCAGACCTCGCAGGGTCCGTCGCGGGTCGCGGCGCCGTCGGGCGTCACCGCCGACGCGGAAACTGGAGTCCTGGGCTCAACTTTTTCCATGGGGCGAGTGTGCCTGGCGATCCGGGGCCCCACCCAGGGACATTCCTACCCGCGCACTCGGGAATGCGGAGGGGCGCACGGCGCGGCGCCGCGCTACCCTGCCGCATGGCGATCACGGCCCCATCCCCCCCGACCGTCGACCTCGCCGCCGACGCCGGCGAAGCGTTCGGCCCCTGGCCGATGGGCGACGACGCCGCCCTGTTCGCGCACCTCAGCAGCGCGCACGTCGCCTGCGGCGTGCACGCCGGCGACCCGAGCACGATGCGGCGCACCGCCCGCCTCGCGCGCGAGGCGGGCGTCGCGGTCGGCGCCCACCCCGGCTACCCCGACCTCGTCGGGTTCGGGCGTCGCGCGCTGGCGATGACGCCGACGGAGATCCACGACGCCGTGCTCTACCAACTCGGGGCGCTCGCCGGCGTCCTCGCCGCCGAGGACCTCGCGCTGCACCACGTCAAACCGCACGGCGCGCTGCATCACCGCACCGCCGCCGACCCCGACGCCGCCGACGCCGTCGCCCGCGCCGTCGCGACGTTCGACGCGACCCTGCCCCTCGTCGTGCTGGCCGGGCCGGGCGGCGACGTCCAGCGCGCCGCCGCCCACGCCGCCGGGCTCCCCACCGCGGAGGAGGGGTTCCCCGACCGCGGCTACCTCGCCGACGGACGCCTCGCCCCGCGCGGGACCGAGGGCGCGCTGGTGCACGACCCCGCCACCGCCGCGGCGCGGGCGCGGGCCATGGTGCACGGCACGCCCTTCGCCGCCGTCGACGGCGGCGAGGTCACGGTCCGCGCCGCCACGCTCTGCATCCACGGCGACGGCCCCCACGCCCTCGCGATCGCCCGCGCCATCCGCGCGGCGCTCGACGCCGACGGCGTCGCGGTGCGGCCGGTGTGACCCGCACCCCACCCCGACCCGCCGCGATCCGCAGCCGCACCGTGCGCGTCGAGGGGCGCGACGGCGTCGCGGCGCAGGCGCTCGCCGCGGCGCTGCTCGACGACCCGCTCCCCGGCCTCCTCGACGTCGTGCCCGGCTACGCCTCGGTCCACGTCGAGAGCGACGGCGACGTCCTCCCCGACGCCGTGCTCGAGGCGCGCCTCGCGACCGCCGCCGGGCGCGCCACCGCCCCGGCCGGCCGCGCGGTGCGCGTCCCCGTCCGCTACGACGGGCCCGACCTCGCGCCCGTGGCCGACGCGCTCGACCTGAGCGTCGCGGACGTGATCGCCCGCCACGCCGCCCCCACCTACCGCGTCGCGGCGCTGGGCTTCACGCCCGGCTTTCCCTTCCTCACCGGCCTCGACCCGACGCTGGTGCTGCCCCGTCGCGCCCGCCCCCGCGCCCGCGTCCCGGCGCACGCCGTCGCGATCGCCGACGCACAGACCGGGATCTACCCCGCGCCCTCGCCCGGCGGGTGGCACCTGCTCGGGACCGCCCTCGAGGCGGCGTACGCCCCCACCCGCGCCGAGCCGTTCCTCGTCGGGCCCGGCGACACGGTCCGCTTCGAGCCCGCCGACGGCCCCACGCCGCCCGACCCGGCGCCGCTCGCGCTGCGTCCCGAGACCCCCGCCCACCCGCGCCTCGAGGTGCTCGAGGCCGGCCTCGCGGATCTCGTCGTCGACGCCGGGCGGCCGCTCGCCGGCCGCTACGGGCTCGCGCGCGGCGGACCGCTCGACGCCCCCGCCGCGGTCCGCGCGCTCCGCGCGGTCGGCACCCCCGCCGGCGCGCCGCTCCTCGAGGTCACCGCCGCCGGACCGCGCCTCCGGGTCCTGGACGACGTCGTCGTCGCCTTCGCCGGGGGTGGCGTCCGCCCCCTCCGGAACGGCGTCCCGTGGCCCGAGGGCACCGCGGTGGCCCTGCGGCGCGGCGACGTGCTGCACCTCGCGCCCGGCGCGCCCGGCGCGCGGGGCTACCTGGCGCTGGCCGGAGGCCTCGCATCGGGCACCTTCCTCGGGTCGGCGTCGGTCGACCTGCGCGGCCGCATCGGTCGGCCGTTGGCGGCGGGCGACGTGCTGGGCGTCGCGGCGCCCCACCGCGCCCGCCCCGGCTACGCCGTCCGCGCCTTCGCGCCACCCCCCGCGCCGGGCGGCGTCACGCCGCTCCGCCTCCTCCCGGGTCCGCACCCGGACCCCGACGCCGTCGCGGCGCTCCTCGCGGGACGCTTCGTCGTGCGGACGGGCGACCGGACCGGCGTCCGCCTCGCCGGTCCGGTCGTGCCCGGCGGGCAGGGGACGTCGGAGGGCACGCCGCTCGGGGCGGTGCAGGTCCCGCCGGACGGCGCCCCCACGATCCTGCTGCACGACCGCGGGTCGCTCGGGGGGTACGCGCTCCCGGCGCGCCTCCACCCCGCCGACGTGCCCCGCGCCGCGCAGCTGCGCGCGGGGGACGTCGTGCGCTTCACGGCGGCGGCAGGGGCCGTAGGGGCTCCACGGCGGGGCGTGACGCGCTCCCGCCGACCTCCGGCCGGTGGGCGTGCGAACTAGTCCCGGGCGTACGTTCCGACGAGGCGGCTCATGCCCAGCAGGTGCGGCTCGACCTCGCGCAGGAGCGTCGGGAGGTCCAGGCCGGGGGGCAGGTCCAGGTCGGCGTCGAGCGCCAACAACCAGAGGTAGTAGTGGTGCTTGCCGTGCCCCTCGGGCGGCAGTGGGCCGGTGTAGCTCGCTTCACCGTGGTCCGCGACGCCGTGCGTCCCGACCTGCGCCCCCTCCGGGAGCGCCCGCAGGTCGCCGGGCAGGCCGTAGACCAACCAGTGCACGAAGCCGTACGTTCCGTTCTTCACGAGCGGCGCGTCGGGGTCGTGGCAGATCAGCGCGAAGCTGCGCGTCCCCTCCGGGACGCCCTCCCAGTGCAGCGGCGGACTGAGGTTCTCCCCGTCGCCCGCATGGCGGGACGGGATCGCCTTGTGGTACTCGAACGCGGAGCTGCGGATCTTCATGTCGGACGGGGCGAACGCCATGGCGTACCTCCTCGCGGCCGGCCGGCCGCGAACCGATGCTACGCCCCGCGGGGGCCCGCCGTCGCGGCCCGACGCACGTCCGTCAGGGGGCTTCGGTCGCGACCGCCCGGACGACGTCGGCGGCGGCGTCCGCGTCGCGTTCGCGGACGTACACGACGTACCCGAACCCACCCCGTCCGTCGGTCACGCCGCTCGTGGCGTAGATCTCGACGCCGGCCTCGTGCAGGTCGCGGTGCACCCGCGCGAGGGCGCCCAGGTGGTCGTCGCCCTGCACGAGCAGCGCGTGGTAGGGCCCCACGAGGTCGCAGCCCTGGTCGAGGCCGGCGGCGCGCAGCGCGTCCAGGTCGGCGGGGAACAACGTGAGCTCCATCCGGTGCGGTCCGAACGGAACGGCGGCGAACGCCAACAGGTCCACGTCGGCCTCCGCGAGGACCTCCAGCCAG
>JAVLCF010000149.1 GCA_031581195.1 Trueperaceae bacterium
TCGTCTTCGCTCTGCTGACACGCGGCCAGGAACATCGTGGTCGCGGCCAACAGCGCGAGATACTTGAAGAATTTCATTCGTTCCTCCAAAAAGGAAGTTTCGAGATGGCCAGGAACGCGGGGTGGGTCGGGGGGCGAGGGGTCGGGCACGAATCCGACGGCCTTGCGGTGTCCCTTCGGTTCCCACGCGTTCACGTGGCCTCGCGGTGGAGAGCGTCGAACCGGAGTCCGGTTCCTCGTTCTCACCGAGCCACGCACGGGTCCGATGATTCGGTTGCGAGGGACCTTCGTGAGGCGGCGGGCGTTCCGGTCGAGTTGTCCGAGTTGCCTCGTCCAGCACGCACCTTCGCGTCGCTCGGGTCCCAGATCCGGCCGTGCTTCGGCGCGGCGCCGCACCTCCTTCCAACCGCCGCGTGAATCGGGTGGCCGATATCCACGCGTATGCTTGCACGTCGGCCGGCCCCTGTCAACGGTGAACGCCCACCTGGTGGGCGTTCGTGGCGGATTTCGCACGGGCGTCCTCGATGCAGGACCGGCCCGCACGCGGGCCCGTCAGGAGGTCGGGGGGCCGAGGTCGCCCTCGTCGATCGGCGTGGGCGGGTCCGCGGGACCGGGGGCGGCACCTCCGCCCCCGCGTCCCTCGGTGTGCGGGACCCCGCGCGTGGGGGCGTCGGGGTCGCGGTCGTCCGGATCGGGGGCATCGTGCGCGGCGTCGCCTTGCGCGGCGTCGAAGGCGGGGAGGGCGACGACGAACGCCGCGCCGCGCCCGCCGGGGCGGGGTTCGGCGTGGACGGCGCCGTCCATGCGCTGCACCAGGCGCTGGACGACGGCCAACCCCAGCCCGGTGCCGCCCGTCCGGGTGTGGTAGCGCTCGAAGATCTCCCGCGCCTGAGCGTCCGTGAGGCCCGGCCCGTCGTCCTCGACCCGCAGCACGACGCGCGCTTCCTTCGCGTCGTCGGGGGACGGCGGGGCGTCGGTCCCGGCGGGTGCCGGGGCCTCCGCCCCGACGGCGAGGGTGACGCCGGTCGCGCCGCCCGCGGCGCGTTCTGCGTTGCGGAGGAGGTTGCGGAGCACCTGCCGGAGGCGGGCGGCGTCGGCGACGACGCGGAGGTCCGCTGCGTCGTCGAGGCGGAGCCGCAGCCCGGGGTGGGCGTCCGCCATCTCGCGGGCGAGGGCGGCGGCGTCGACGACCTCCCAGCGGATGCGTTCGCCCAGGTCGCCGCGCGCGAGGGTGAGGAGGTCCTGCGAGACGTGCATCAGGTCGTCGGCCGCGACCTGGGCGGCGTGGAGGCGTTCGACGTCGTCCGCCGCGGCGCCCCCGCCCGCGGCGTCGGCGCGGTCCCAGCGGGCGACGAGTTGGTCGACGTGGGCGCTGACGACGGTGAGGGGCGCGGCGAGCTCGTGCGCGACGTCGGCGAGGCGTTCGCGTTCCGCGTCGCGGCGCGCGCGGACGTCGGCGAGGGCGGCGTTGAGGGCGGTCGCGACCTGGCCGACCTCGTCGTCCGGGCCGGCGTAGCGGGCGAGGTGGGGGTCGGCGGGGTCGAGGTCGCGCGCCTGCCGGGCGAGGTCGGCGAGGGGCGCGAGGCTGCGGCGCAACGCCAGGATGGCGAGGGCGGCGGCGACGGCGAGCGCCGCCGCCCCCACCCCGACCAGGAGGATGCGGAGTTCGGTGCGGGCGGCGTCGGCGCGCTGCAGCGACACCGCCGCGCGGAGCGTGCCCGCGCGCGTGCCCGACGGCAGCTCCCACGGCGTCGACGCCACGAGCCAGCGGCCGTCGAGCCCGGGGAGGGCGTCCACGCGCGTGGGGGCGCCCGCGTCGGGGAGCGCGGTCGCGCCGGAGTCGGGGATGCGGACGGTGCCGTCGCGGGCGACGAACTGGAGGCGGAGGTCGCCCCCGTCGGCGGCGACGAGGTCGCCGCCGATCCGGCCGGACTGCACCACGGCGGCGACGCGCGCGAGTTCGCGCTCGAGGAGCGCCGTCGTCTCGCGGCGTTGTTGGGCGGCGAAGGCCAGGTCGGTGACGACGAGGACGGCGGCGACGGTGGCCGTGAGGACGCCCAGGACCGTGAGGGTCAGCCGCGTCCGGAGGCTCACGGGACGGTGTAGCCCTTGCCGCGCAGCGTCACGATGGCGTTCTCCGCCCCGAGCCCGGCGAGGGTCCGGCGCAAGCGCGAGACGTACACCTGCACGGCGTTGCTGTCGGGGCTCTCGAGGCCGTAGAGGCGGTGCTCGAGCTCCTCGCGGGGGAACACCTTGCCGGGGTGCGCGAGGAGCAGCTGCAGCAGGTCCGCCTCGCGGGTCGGCAGGACCTCGCTGGCGTCCCCGACCGTGACGGTGCCGCTCTCGACGTGGAGCCGGATGACGCCGTGCACGATCTCGTCCCCGCCGTTCCCGCGGTCGCGGACGTGGGCGTGCACGCGGGCGAGGAGTTCGCGGACGTCGAACGGTTTCGTCATGTAGTCGCTGGCGCCGGCGTACAGGCCCTCGACGCGGGCCTCGACCTGCGTGCGGGCGGTCAGCATGAGGATGGCGACGCCGTCCTCGTGGAGGCGGTGCGCCACGTCGAGGCCGTCCATGTCCGGCAGCCCCAGGTCGAGCACGACCAGATCGGGGGGGCGGTCGACGGCGTCGGCCAGCGCGTCGCCGCCCCGGGCGACGGCGTGCACGTCGAAGCCGGCGTCGCGCAGCTCCCGCGCCACCAGGTCACGGAGCGCGGGGTCGTCCTCGACGAGCAGGATGCGGGCGCGCATGGACGTCATGGTACTTCGTGCGCGGGGCGGTCGGCCGGGCGTCCGGCGCGTCGGGGGTCGGTCCGATCCCGGCGCGGGCGGGGCGTCAGCGGTTGGAGCTGGGGGGTGGGGCGTCGGAGCCGTCGTCCTGCGCACCGTCGTCCCCGTCGTCGTCCCCGGCGTTCCCGCCGGGCCGGTTGGCGCCGGCGTCGGGCGCGTCGTCGGCCGGCGCGTCGTCCGCGGGTTCCTCCGCGACGGGCGGAGGGGCCGGGTCGTCGTGCCCCGCGTCGTCGTCCCCGTCGTCGCGCGACGCGGTGGCGGGACGGGCGGGCCGGTTGCTGTCCGGCACGTCCGGCGCGTCGGCTTCGGTGACGTCGGGCGCCGCCCCGGGCTCGGGGTCGGACGGACGCGCGACGAAGCGGTCGGTCGGCACCTCGGTCGCGCCGCCGTCCCACCAGGTGAGGGTAAGGGTGCGGCCTTGGGGCCCCAGGGCGTCCGCGGCGTCGAAGGGGGGTGCGCCGTCCGGCGCGAGCGTGAGGCGTTCGCCGTTCCAACGCGCGTCGTAGGGGCGGCTGGTGCCGTCGGGCGTGACGACGACGACGCGCCAGGTGCCGGGCTCGTCGCTGGACAACTCCAGCGTCACGCCGTCGCCCTCGACGCGCCCGAACCCGATGAGGGTCTCGCTGCGCTCGTCGGTGATCAGGAGTTCCGCGCCGACGGGCGGGTCGAAGCGCTGCGCGACCGCGACCGACGCCAACAGCCCCAGCGCGACCGCCAGCACGACCCCTAGCCCGGCGGCGAGGCGCGGGGCGAGCGGGGGGCGAGCGGGGCGAGGGGCGTACGGCACGGCGTGAACCTCCAGCGGACGGTGGGGGTGGCGACCGGTCGATCCGGTGCACCCGACGTAGCCGTATCAGACCCCGGCGACCTGACGTCCACCTGACGCCGGGCCGTGCCGGCGCCTGCGGGCGCCGGCACCCTCGATTGCGTGAAGTACGCCACATCCTGGCGCGGCGGACGCCCCACCCCGCCGCCGTTCAGGCTGCCGTCAGGTTGCGGCGCGATGATGCGCAACGAATCCGAGGTGTCCGCCTCGGATCCGGAGGTTCCCCAGGCGTCCGCGCCGACGGGGACCGGGCGCAGAGCCATCCGGGCGTGACCGGAGGCGACGCGGGACGGGAACGGAGCACGGGCCGCCCCCCTCGCCGAACCGACGGGCACGACGCGAATCGGGGCGAACCCGGCGCACGAACCGGGAACGCCGAACCCGATGCGACGACGGGATCTTCGGAAGTCCGAGCCGAACCCCGCACGAGCATCGAAACCATGGATGGGGTAGGTACGACGCCTACCCCATCGATTCATGCCGTGGAATGCACGCCATGGATCCGAAGGCCGCCCGCCGGCCCGGCGCAGGCCCCTCCCCTCCTCCCGCGGTACGACCCTCGACGCGCGGCACGTGTTCCGCCGCGGCGCGACGGCGCGGCGACCCCGCCGCGGGCACCGCGTCAGGGCATCGCGGTGCGGTGGCGGCGGAGGACGACGGTCGCGAGCCCCGCGGCGGGGACGACGAACGCGAAGCCCGCGGCGAGCG
>JAVLCF010000150.1 GCA_031581195.1 Trueperaceae bacterium
ACCCCCGCACCCCCGTCGCGCGACGCCGGGACCCCGTGCGAACGCGTTGCGAACGCGGCGTTCCTATCCTCCCTCGGGGTGTGCGCCCACAGGGCGCAGCCCAGAAGGAGGTCATCGCATGCAGGCACGCAGGTTGCTGCGAGGGGGCACGCCGCGCTCCGCCCACCATGATTCACGGACCCTCCGGCGCCGCATCGTCCGTCCGCGAGCGACGTCGGTCATCATGCTGGCCCTCGGATGGCTCTCCGTCGCGTACGCATCGTCCGACGGAGGGACCTTCGCGTTCGAAGGCACCGACTACGGCTACCACGTCGTCGAGGGCACGGAATCGGATCTACCGGACCTGTTCGCCACGTACTACGGTCCGTCGCTGACGCTGCCGTGGGGCATCACGTACGAGGTGCAACAGCACGTCCTCGGGGGGACCCATCAGCTGACGACCATGAAGCAGGAACCCTCCGCCCCGGACATACCTGCCGGTGACCACGTCTTCGTCAAGCCACAGGGCCCGGACGGCACCCTTTGGCTCGGAGGAACGAAGAGTGACGGCGCGTTCGCCGAGGTCAACAGCGGACGGAAACTGGACGCGGACGGAACGTCGATCGTGAACAACGGAACGGACGTCGACCAGTCCAACAAACTCACGCCGGGAACGACGTACGCGTTCCTCTTCGTGTTCGACGTGCTGAATGCGCCCGCCAAACCCGACGACACGTCGCCTCCCGTGTGCACGTTGGCGTCGCCCTCGGACGTCTTCCAGGTCGTCTCCGCCGGCGACGTCGCCCAGATCGGCAACCCATGCGACGCGTCGGGCACCTACGCGGTCACGCAGGACGTCGACTTCGCGGGCGTCACGCACGCGCCGCAGGCGTTCTCCGGCGTCCTGCGGGGGCCCGAGGAGCGGGTCGTGCTCTCGAACCTCGTCGTGACGGACGGGAGCGGGGGCCTGTTCTCCGAGCTGGGGGACGGTGCGGTCGTCGAGAACCTGACGCTTCGGAACGTGACGGTGTCCGCGACGACGACCAGCCCGACCGGCGTCCTCGCGAAACGGGCCAGCGGAGACCTCACCGTGGCGAACGTGCTGCTGGACGGGGTCACGGTGAGCAGCACCGACGACGGCGGGGGTCTCGTCGGACGCCTCGCCGCCGACGGGGACGGCGTGGCGCGCGTCTCGGCCGTGACGGTCTCCGGTTCCTCGGTGTCGGCCGCCAACAACGGTGCGGGGGGCCTCTTCGCGTCGGTCACGACGCCCGGCGGGACCGGAAGCTACGGCGACCTGTCCATCACGGACGTCGTCGTCGATGCCGGCACGACGGTCGCGTCGGGTTCGTTCTCGGCCGGCGGCGTCGCGGGGGAGGTCGAGGCGACCCTGACCCTCGACCGCATTCGGGCGTTTCCGACGGCCGTGACGGCCGGCCACTTCTACGCGGGTGGGCTCGTCGGGTTGTTCGACGCCGCCAGCGGCCGCGGGCGGGTGACGCGGTCGTTCGTGTCGACCAGCGACGTCTCCGGGAACTCGTACGTCGGGGGGTGGTTCGGCGCGGTGCAGGGTCCCCTCCACGTCGCCGACGCCTTCGCGTCCACGACCACGATCGGGCTCTCCAACCAGCACGCCGGGGGCGGCGTCGGGAGCCTCTCCGCCCCGATCTCGTCGTCCGACGTCGCCCTCCGCACCCAGACGATCGCCGGGGGGAATCGCGGACGCGGCGCGAGCATCGGATACGTCGACAAGACGCAAGGGGGGAACGCGTCGGGCGAGGGCGTGGTCCTCGACGATTCCGGCCTGCGCGTCCTCGGGGGAGTGACCGACGGGGGGGATGGCTACACCGACTTCGCGGGCGCCGATTGGCTTCGGTTCGCGTCGCCGTCCGAGACCGACGCCCTCGGCGCGACGTCGCACACCGACGCCGACCTCCGTGCGTTGGCGACCTACCAGGCGGCCGGGTGGGCCATCCAAGCGTCGACGGCGCCGGGGTGCCGAACCCCGTGGGCGATCGAGGACGGCGTCGGGTACCCGTACCTGCAGTTCGACTCGGCCGCCCCCGGGTACGAGCGGGACCTCGACACGTGCGCGGAGGCGGACGCCGGACCGCCGGCGTCCGACGCGCCCGTCGCGACGGGGTTGGTGCTGTCCGACGCGCGCGGAGCGCCTCTGACTTCCTCGCGACGCGCGCACCTGCCGTTCGACGTACGCGTGACGCTGGTCGACGACGACGGCAACCCCGTCGAGAACGCCGACGCGCCGGCCACCGTGACGTTGGACGTGGTGGGGGGCGAGGCCGGCGACCTTCGTTTCGCCACCCGCGAGCCCGCCACGCCGGTCACCGCGACGTTGGCGGCAGGCGCGTCGTCGGTCCTGTTCGAGGACGTCGTGTTCGTCGGGGACGGCGACGGCGTCGCGGAGGTCGCGCTGCGCGCGACCGCGACCGGCGGTCGCGCCGACGGCCTGCGCGGTCGGGACGAGGGTGCGACGTTCACCCCCGTCAAGCTGACGGTGACGCCGGACGCCGACGAACTGCCCGCGGACGGCGTCAGCACGGCGCGCGTCACGATGCGTCTGGCGGACGTGGACGGGTCCGCCGTGGCGGGCGCGAGCGTACGGGTGACGACCGACCTGGGCACCCTGCACGCGACGGCGGACGCCCGCGACGACGGAGCCCCCGAGCGTTCGTACGTGACCGACGCGGACGGGACGGTCACCGCGACCCTGCGCGCCGCCGCGGTGGCGGGCGTCGCGACCGTGACGGCGGACTGTCCCGGGTCGTGCCCGACCACGGCGCGCGTCGCCTTCGTCGGGGCGATCGAGGACGTCGCGCCCGTGCCGGGCGACGGGCGCGGTTGGGTGGTGTTCGACGCCCCGACCGGCGTGTCGGAGGTCGAGATCGAGATCGCGGTGGAGGGCGACGCCCCCCGCGTGTCGACCGTCCCCGCCGGAGCGCCGGTGGCGCTCGGGGACCTGACGAACGGCGTCCCCACGACCGTGCGCGTCCGGGCGGTGTTCGATCCCGACCGGCGCGGCCCGTGGAGCGCACCCACGACGCTGACGCCGAGCGACGACGCGGAGGTCGCGTCGAGCGAACCGACGTTCAACGTGCCCGACGCCCCCGTCGCCCTCACCCCCGACCCCGAGGGCGGCACGGGGACGTTCACCGTCACGATGACCGCCCGGAACGCGTCGGAGACCGCGCTCGAGAACGTCTGGCTGCAGGCCCTCGACGTCCCCGCGGGCGTGGCGATCGTCGCGATCGACGCGACGCAGGGCAGCGTCGAGCGGGTGCGGGTCGACGGCCGCGAGAACTGGTTCTGGCGCGACGCGCACCTCGCGCCGTCCGACGACGCATCCGACGACGCCCTCGAGACCCTCACGGTGACGCTCCGTGTGGAGGTGAACTGATGCGACGGACCCCACGCGTGGGGCGCGCGGCAATCGGCATCGCCGTCGCGCTCACCCTCTCCCTTCTCCTGGCGGGCTGCAGCCAGGACTGCGTGGCGTGCTCCCAGGTGCGGGGCGACGCCGGTACGACGCACGTGACGATGCGGCTCTGCACGAGCGCGATCCCGAACCCCGAGGCCGAGGCCCGCGCGTGCGACGTACTGGACGTCGACGTCGCGACGGAGGACGACGGATGAGCGGGTCGATCGCACGCCCCCTGGTCGGCCTGCTGGCCCTCCTCGCCTTGACCGTTCCGGCCGGCGCCGTCGCCCAGGACGCGCGGTTCGGCGCGACGCTGGCCTACGGCGGCCAGGACGCGCACCCGCTCGCCGTCGGGGTCGACGCGAGCCTCACCCTAGACGCCGCGTCACTCGATCCGTCCCTCCCCGAGGGGGCGGCGCTCGGCGTGCGGGTGGATGCGTCGGCGCCGACGGGCGCGCCGGCGTACCCCGCGCTCGCGGTGGGCGGCGTGTGGCGGCAGGCCGTCGCGGGCCTCGTCGCCTACGGCGGCCTCGGGGCGGACGTCCGCGGGTTCGACGTGGACGGCGTCCGCTGCTACGAGACCGCGGCGCGCCTGACGGCGGGCCTCGAAGTGCCGGTGGCCGACGCCGTGGCGCTGCGCGCCGAGGCGGTCGCGCTGAGCTCGGGGCGCCTGAGCGCCGGGCTGGGCGTGACGTTCGCTCTCCCCTGACGCCCCCCGCCTGCTCACACCGACCAGCGCGCGCGGCCCCCCGTGGGTCGCGCGCGTCACGTCGTGCAGGGAGGGAACGGCGCC
>JAVLCF010000151.1 GCA_031581195.1 Trueperaceae bacterium
CCGGTTCGCGTGCCGCGAGGTCGATCAGGCCGTCCGCCAACCGCTCGAGGTCGTCGCGGCGCGCCAGCTTCGCGCGCCCGTCCTGCGGCAGGCCCGACGCACCGTAGTGGGCGCCGGCCAGCTGGCCGTACACCGCGCCGGTGGTGTCGGCGTCCTGCCCGAGGTTGACGACCTTCAGGGCGCCGCTGCGGAAGTCGTCGGTGGAGGCGAACGCCCACAGGGCCGCCTCGAGGGTCTTCACGACGTACCCGGCGCCGTAGATCTCCGGGGGTTCGCGGTCGCGGTACGACCCGGTCACGACCTCCTGGATCCCGTCGGCCAACGGCGCGTCGGTCCAGCGGTCGGGTGCGAAGCGTTCGGGATCGAGGATCGCCGCCTTGGGCGCCCCCTCGAACGCCGCGAGCAGGAGGTCGGTGAAGGCGCGGCAGGCGTCGACCGCCGCATCGTTGCAAGGGCGTATCAGGTCACGGGCGTGGGTCGCCGACCTCCCGGAGGAGCCGCTGGCGGGCATCCCCGTCGAGGGGACCGACCCGAAGGTAGCGCCCGTCGAAGTAGGCCTCCACTCCACGCCACGGCCACCCGTTCTCCACCGTGACGTTCAGGCCGCCGTCGAGGAGGGTCGCCACAAGCGTCGTCGTGACGCGCTCCCCACCGACCTCGGTGGAGCGCGTGAGGGTCGCGCGCGTCCCGCCGTCGTCGAGGTCCGCGGCGCCGACCAGGAGACCGACGTGGCGATGCCCGCCGCGGACCACCTCGAGGCGAAGGGCGAGGCGACCCCGCTCGAGGGGGACGGCGCTCACGGCGCCGCCGTACCCGTCCACCCAACGCCCGGCCCAGGCGCTCGTACCGTCCGTCGCCGGGTCGGGAAGCGGCGGCGCGCCCCGCCCGTACGTCGTCACGACCGCCTGCAACCATTCGGTCCAGGTGGCGGTCGACGCGCTCAGGTCCCGCCAGTACGCCGCGGTCACGACCTCCCGTCCGTCCGGCACGCCGGCGTCGAAGCGGGCGAAGCGCCGGGCGCGGTCGGGCCGCCAACGCAGGAACGGCGTGAGGTTGGCGGGGAGGTCGGCCGCCATCGCGGCCGGGAGGGCGTCCAGAGCGACGGTGTAGGTCGTGACGCGGGCGCGTTCGGCCTCGAGGTACGCCGCCCGCGCGCGAGCGGCGTCCGGCTCGAGCGCCTGCGCCCCGCCGACCGTGACGACGAGCGACGCCGTGACGGCGATCGCGGCGCGCACGACGCGGACGCGGATCGCGGCTGTACGCACGCGACGGGCGGCGGTCCGCGTCACGACGCGTCCGTGGCGGAGGGCCCAAACATCTCGGCGACGAGACCTTTCAGGTGCGTCTCGCTCACGTCCAGCACCCGCGCGATGCGTGCGATCGCCTCCCCCTCGCGGGCGTCGAGGTCGCCGTCCGCGCCGGCGACGGCGAGAGCGGCCTCGAGGATGCGCTCCTTGCCCTGCGCGTTGAGGAGCAGCTCGAATCCCCCCAGCCGATCGAGGAGTGCCCCATCGACGGCGTCGGCGTGACGGAGGGCGGCGTCCAGCCGCTCGGGCTCGAGGGGGTGCGACGCGATGGCCGCGAAGATCTCCGCCAGGACCTGGCGTTCCTCGTCGCGGACGACGCCGTCGGCCACGGCGATGGCCGCCATCACGTGCAGCATGGCCTCCTCGAACAGAGCCACGAACGCCTCCCGGTCCTGGCGGTGCTCCAGGACCGCGGGATCGAACGTCCCCCGGCAGGTGCCGCACTCGACGTACTCGACCGGATCGCCGGTCGCGAAGAGCGGGATCCAGTACAGGTGCCCGTGCTTCTGGGCACGGACCCGTTCGTAGGGGGCGTCCTTCCCGCAGGTCGGGCACAGGAACGTCCCACGGTCGGTCGTGCGCTTTACGGCGCGGGTGCCCCAGACCAGCATCAGCGATCCCCTCCGTTCGCCCCGCCGGTCGCGAGGGCGCGGGCGGCCTCCGGACAGGCGGTTGCGAACGCGCGGAGGCTGGCGCCCGATGGTGCGACCTCCTCCGCGTCGCGGTCGGCGTCGATCGCCACCATTCGAGCGAGCGGCGCGAGGGCGGCGTGGTCGGGGGTGGCGTGCGCGTCGATGACGTCGCGGGTGAAGCGGGACCGCTCGAGGAACACATCGAGCGCGTCTCCATCGAGGTACGTCGTGCCGGGCGGGAGGCTCGCCTCGAAGTCCGCCCGCCAGCGCCAGTACCGTTCGGCCACCTCGCAGGCGGGCCGGGCGGTGGCCTCCCGGACCTCCGCGTCGTGGGTGCGTTCGGCGTCGACGAGCCAGAACACGCCGGTGGTGAGGGCCACCAGGAGGAACCAGCCCTGCCAGGTGATCCGCGCCAGCACCTCACCCACCTCCGAGGCCCGAGGGCGTCGAGGGCACGGCGTCCAGGCGCCCGCGCGGCACCGCCCAGGCACGGGTGTCCAGCCCCGCCGACGTCCCGCTCAGGACGGCCCATTGGATCGGGATCGTCGCGCCGCCCGGTGCGGTGGGGCCGGTGCGGGAGGTGCCGACGCGGTCGGGTCCGTCGGGCGTTCGGACGGCGGGGGCGCTCGCGGCGAGGGCGATGCCGACGACGGGGTCGAGGGGGTCGCGGTGAGCTCCGTACCCCGTGGCGGGGACGGCGGGGTGGCGGCGGTGCATCCGCCACACGAGCGCCCGATCGGCGCGCCCGCCCACCGTGCGGGGCGCGCGGTCGGCGCGCCGAATTTCGAGGGGGACGACGCGACCGCCGCGGGCGGGGAGGTCGTGCCCGCGCGTGACGTCGGTGCGGGCGTCGCGCTCGGACGCGCCGGACGCCGCAGGGAGGGGGACGTGGGCGGCGTCGCCGCGTTCGTGGGGCGTGACGGGGGGACGCGCGTCGCGGAGGTCGGCGGGGAGCAACACGACGACAGCCTAAGAACGCCAACGCTTTTTGTCAATGCCAATTCGTGTTGCGGCGGGTGCGACGCTCCTCCGCCCGACATCGGCCCGGCGCTCGGCGTCGGGCCGAGCGTGCCCCTCACACCGCGACGTGCGCGCGTCGGACGTCCGCCCCGCCAAGCGTGCCGTTCCCGCGCGACTCAGACCGGAGTGCGCCCAGCGAGGTCGATCAGGCGGTCCGCCAACCGCTCGAGGTCGTCGCGGCGCGCCAGCTTCGCGCGCCAGTCCTGCGGCAGGCCCGACGCACCGTAGTGGGCGCCGGCCAGCTGGCCGTACACCGCGCCGGTGGTGTCGGCGTCCTGCCCGAGGTTGACGACCTTCAGGGCGCCGCTGCGGAAGTCGTCGGTGGAGGCGAACGCCCACAGGGCCGCCTCGAGGGTCTTCACGACGTACCCGGCGCCGTAGATCTCCGGGGGTTCGCGGTCGCGGTACGACCCGGTCACGACCTCCTGGATCCCGTCGGCCAACGGCGCGTCGGTCCAGCGGTCGGGTGCGAAGCGTTCGGGATCGAGGATCGCCGCCTTGGGCGCCCCCTCGAACGCCGCGAGCAGGAGGTCGGTGAAGGCGCGGCAGGCGTCGACCGCCTCGGTCGCGCCGTGCGTGGTGCGCGAGGCGTCCGCGGCGCGCTGGCGGGCCCGGGCCGGCGTGTGGGCGTAGGCGATCGGGACCGGCGCGAGGCGCATGAGGCTGCCGTTGCCCGCCGACATGGGGTCGGTCGAGCCGGCGTACGGCTCGCCGGTCCGCTCGAAGTGGCGCAACGCCGTCGCCGTGGTGGCCCCGATGTCGAAGCACGCCCCCGTGGACGACCACACCCCGTCCCGGAACCAGGCGACGTAGCGCTGCATCTGGTCGACGGGGTCGAAGCCGTCGTGGACGACGAGGCTGTCGGCGAGGGCGGCGGCCATGGAGGTGTCGTCGGTCCAGGCGCCCACCGGAAGCCGGAACGGGCCGCCGCCCACCATGTCCTCGATCGGCTCGAACGTGCCGGGCTTTCGAAACTCCAGCGTCGTACCGAGCGCGTCCCCGATGGCGAGGCCCAGGAACGCGCCGCGGGCGGCGTCGGCGAAGCGGGGGTCGTCGGCAGGCTGAGGCATGTCGGACGCTACCCCGGTTCGGCACACCGGACCGAACCGGGGGGCCCCGGGGCGGGCTGGAGGGGACGTGCCCCCGTGAACCCAAGAGAAGGGGGCGGTGCGCACGGCACCGCCCCTCCGGAGCTCCCCCGACCCCGCGCGCCTACGG
>JAVLCF010000152.1 GCA_031581195.1 Trueperaceae bacterium
GAGCGAGCCCGCCGCCCGGTAGGGCCGCTCCAACGCGGCGTGCGCGGCGTCGGGGTCGTCGTCGCGAACCGGCGCGGTGGCGGCGTCCACCGCGCCGAGGATCGCCGCGCGCGCGTCGTCGTTCACGCCGGGTCACCCCCCCGCTCGCGCGCCGCCTCGCGGTCGCGCCACCAGTCCCGGAACGCCCGCCGCGGGATCGCGCGCAGGTCGCGGGCGTCGCTCCAGCCGGCCAGCGGGCCCGGCAGGTTCCGCAGGACCCCCTTGCGGACCCACGGCGCCTGGCCGAGCCGGGCGAGGCGCTGCGCCGCCTCGTAGCGGCGGGGCGTGGCGAACGCCGCCGCCGCCCCGCGGAGGGCGGCGTCGACCGCGTCCGCGGCCGGGAGGGGGTGCGCCGCGCGGCGGGCGTCGACGGTCCGGCGTCGCAGGTCGACGAGGATCGAGGGGATGTCGATCGCGACGGGGCAGACGTCGTAACAGGCGCCGCACAGGGTGCTGGCGTACGGCAGCTCGCCGTCGCGCGGCTCGCCGCGCAGTTGTGGCGTCAGGATCGCGCCGATCGGGCCGGGGTAGGTCGAGCCGTAGGCGTGCCCGCCGACCCGCTCGTAGATGGGGCAGACGTTCAGGCAGGCGCTGCAGCGGATGCAGCGCAGCGTGGCGCGGCCGACGTCGTCGGCCAACGTCGCGCTGCGCCCGCCGTCCAACAGCACCAGGTGGAAGTGGCGGGGGCCGTCGCCGCCGTGCACGCCGGTCCAGAAGCTGGTGTAGGGGTTCATGCGTTCCGCGGTGCTGGAGCGCGGCAGCGTCTGCAGGAACACCTCCAGGTCCCGCCAGGTCGGCACGACCTTCTCGATCCCCAGGACGGTGATCAACGTCTCGGGGAGGGTGGTGCACATGCGGCCGTTCCCCTCGGACTCCACGATGCAGGTCGTGCCGGTCTCCGCGACCGCGAAGTTCGCGCCGCTGATCGCGACGCGCGCCTCCAGGAACCGCTCGCGGAGGAAGCGCCGCGCCGCGCCGGCGAGGGCGGCAGGGTCGTCGCTCAGTTGGTCGGGCGTCAGGTCGAACGCGTCCAGGAACAGGCGGCGGATCTCGGCGCGGTTCTTGTGGATGGCGGGGACCAGGATGTGGCTGGGGGGTTCCTCCGCCAGCTGCACGATGAGTTCGGCGAGGTCGGTCTCGATCGCGACGACGCCGTCCTCCGCCAGCGCCCCGTTGAGGTCGATCTCGTCGGTCGTCATCGACTTCACCTTCACGACCTCGCGGACCCCCTCCGCCGCGACGAGGCGCCGCACGATGCGGTTCGCTTCGTCCGCATCCCGCGCCCAGTGCACGTGCCCGCCGGCCGCCTCGACGCGCGTCTCGAGGCGCCGCAGGTACGTCCCCAGGTTGCGCAGCGTGTGGTCCTTGATCGCCTTGCCGGCCTGGCGCAACGCCTCCCAGTCGGGGAGTTCCGCGGTGGCGTCCGCGCGCTTCGCGCGGATCGCGTGCGTGACGTGCGCCAGGTTGCGCCGCAACTGCCCGTCCTCGAGGGCGGCGGGGGCGGCCTCGTGGAACGGCAGCGGGATGCGGGCGTCGCTCACGCCGCCACCCCCTCGCGGCTCGCGAGGACCTCCGCGAGGTGCATCGTGCGCACCGCGGTGCGTTGCCGCGCGAGGCCCCCACCGATGTGCATGAGGCACGATTCGTCGGCGGCGACGACGACCTCCGCGCGGGCCTGCAGGACGTCGGCGACCTTGTCCGCCAGCATCGCCGCGCTGATCTCGGGGTTCTTGATCGCGAACGTCCCCCCGAACCCGCAGCACTGCTCGGCGCGGGGCAGTTCGCGCAGGTGGAGGCCGTCCACCGCGCGCAGCAGCTGCAGCGGGCGGTCGCCCACCCCCAACAGACGGACCGCGTGGCAGGCGGGGTGGTACGTGACGGTGTGGGGGAACGACGCCCCGACGTCGGTGACCCCGAGGTCGTCGACGAGGTACTCGCTGAACTCCCGGACGCGGGGCGTCGTCGCCGCGACCGCGGCGGCGAGCGCAGGGTCGCCGGCGCGCTCCGCGATGCCGGCGTAGGCGTGCCGGACCGTCGCGACGCACGACGCGGAGGGCGCAACGACGACGTCGGCGTCCCCGAACACGTCGACGAAGTGCCGTACGAGGGGGCGGGCGTCGCGCTCGTAGCCGGTGTTGACGTGCATCTGGCCGCAGCAGGTCTGCGCGCGGGGGAAGTCCAGCGTCACGCCGAGCCGCTCCAACACCCGCACCATCGCCTGCGCCGCCTCGGGGAACAGCGTGTCGACGTAACAGGGGACGAACAGCGAGGCTCGGGGCACGGCGACCTCCTCGGAATACGGTGCGTCGCTGCCACGATAGCGCGCGTCCGCCCCCGCCGCCCCGGGCTCGGGCGGTACCCTCGCGCCATGCCGACCGCCCCCCTGGACGACGACGTGCGCGCCCACCTCGAGGCGTTGGCGACCGACCCACCCCCGCCCCTCGGGTCGGTCCCCCTCGCCGACGTCCGCGCGAGCGACCGCGCTCTGTACGCCGCGGGCCCCCGGACGCCGGTCGCGCGCACCCGCGACGAGGTCTGGGCGGGCCCGAACGGGCCCGTGCCGGTGCGGATCTACCACCCCCGTCCCACCGAGGTCCGCCCCGCCGACGTTCACGACGGCGACGCCCCCGACGCCCACCCCCGCGTCCCCGACGTCCCGCCGGGGCTCGTGGTGCTGCTGCACGGAGGGGGGTTCGTCTTCGGGGACCTCGAGACGCACGACGAGACCGCCCGCCGCACCGCGGCGGAGGCGGGGGTCGTCGTGGTGTCGGTCGACTACCGCCTCGCGCCGGAGCACCCGTTCCCGGCCGGCGTCGAGGACGCCGCGTTCGCGACGACCGAGGCGGTGGCGCGCGCCCCGAGCCTCGGGGCCGACCCCGCCCGGGCGGTGGTGGCGGGCGACAGCGCCGGAGGGAATCTCGCGGCGGTCGTCGCCCGCCGGCTTCGCGACGCGGGCGGGCCCCCGCTCGCCGGCCAGGCGCTCGTGTACCCGACGACCGACCTGCGCCCCGACGGCGGATGGCGGTCGCGCGAGACCCTCGCGACCGGCTACGGCCTCACCCAGGACGCGATGACGTGGTTCGCGGCGCAGTACCTGCGCAGCGAGACCGACGCCCACCACCCCGACGCGTCACCGCACCTCGCGCCCGACCTTCGCGACCTGCCGCCGGCGTTCGTCCTCACCGCCGCCTTCGACCCCCTGCGCGACGAGGGGGACGCCTACGCCGACCGCCTGGCGGCGGCCGGCGTGCCGGTCGAGCACGTGCCCCTGAACGGCGCCATCCACGGGGTGTGGACGAACCCGGCGCGACTCGCGAGCGGCGAGCGCGCCTGGGCGCACCTCGCGCGCTGGATGCGTCGGGTGGCGCCCGCCGGCGCGTCCCCGACGTCCTGAACCAAGACACCGCGTTGACGTCGCGCGCGCAGGTGCCGTACACTCGCCTGCGCTCGGGCGGTTAGCTCAGCGGGAGAGCACTCGCTTCACACGCGAGGGGTCACTGGTTCAAATCCAGTACCGCCCACCACGAAGAATGCTCGTCAGGGACGACGTCCGCCGGTGTTCGCGCCGGCGGACGTTCCCGATCGCGATCGCCCGTCGCCGCGGCGTCCGGCGCTTCGGAGGAGGGCGGCGGCGAAAGTCCGAATCCCGCGCGAGGTGCGGACGCCCCGAGGCCCGTCCCTGGGCGGGCTGCGCGCCACGCACGTGGTGCGAACGTTACCGCGCGCTTTTGACCCGCCCCCGGAACGCTGGTAGCCTTCCCCTCGTTCGTCTCCGGTGCTCGTCGCGCGCACCGTCGCAAACGCACTTCGTTTCGATCGATTCCGCGCCGGCTGCGCATCCGGCTGCGCCGCGCGGATGACGCTGGGAGGACCATGGAGCACGTCCGCGACTTCCCTCACGCGGTGAGGGAGCACGAGCACGTCACGATTCCGATGAAGGACGGCACCACCCTCGCCGCCCGCATCTGGCTGCCCGAAGGGGCGGAGGACGCCCCCGTCCCCGC
>JAVLCF010000153.1 GCA_031581195.1 Trueperaceae bacterium
CCCCCCGGCCGACCCCGACGCCCTCGCGCGCCTCGCGTCGGCGCTCGACGAGCGCCTGGCGCAGGCGGCGACGGACCGCGCGCACCCCGACGCGCCCTACGCCGTCGGGGTCGCGCACCTCACCCGCCCATGACCTGCGCCGGCCCCACCGCACCGGGCGCCGCATCCGTACCGGTGCTCACCCTCACACTCCGCCGTGTGGCGTCGTTCGTTACAAGTGATACGCTCGCCCGCATGGCGCACGCATCCCCGCACCGAGATCGGACCTGAAACATGACGAAGGCATCCGAGCCCGACGCACCCGCCCCCCTCCCCGACGCGCGCGACCGACGCACGTTCCGCACCCTCGTGGCGCTCGTCACCGTGTCGTTCCTGGCCGTGGCGCTCATGACCCTCCTGGTCGTGAGCGTCGCCAACGACCGGGCGGGGCTCGACCGCCTCCGCGTCGCCGCCACCCGCGACGTGTCCTCCGCGGAGACCGAGCTGGCGACCCTGGAAACGCAGATCGCCGAAGCCCGGGGCGAGGCGCGGGCGGCCGTCGACGCGCGCGACCGCGCGGAACGGGAGCTCGACGCCGTCGAGGACGACCTTCGCCGGGCCGAGAACGCCCTCGCGTCCGTCCGCTCCGAACGGGGGGACGCGCGCGGCGACGTCGACGCGGCCCGCACCGACGTCGATGCGCTCGAAGCGCAGCGGGAACGGCTCGCCAGCGACGTCGCGTCGCTCGAGGAGGAGCAACGCAGCCTTCGCACGGCGATCGCCGACCTGACGAGCGAACGCACGAGCCTCCAGGCCACCGTCGCGACCCTCGAGCAGGACCGTGCCGACGTCGAGACCGACCTCGCCGCCGTCCGCCCGGAGCTCGCCGCCGCGGAGGCCGAGCTCGACGGCGTCCGGAGCGAGCTCGACGCCGCGACCACCGACCTGCGGGCGGCGACCCGGAACGTGTCGGCGACGAACGACCGACTCGACGACCTGAGGGCGCGCGCCACGACGCTCGAGAGCGAAGTGGAGGGCCTCGCCGCCCGCCGCACCGCCCTCCGGACCGAGATCTCCGCCACCGACGTCGAAGTGGGGCGCCTCGCGAGCCTCCGCACCGAGGCGGACGCCCTCGAGGCCGAGATCGCGACGCTGGAGACGCGCCGGACCACCCTCGCGGAGCTCGACGGCCGCATCGACGCCCTCCAGGACGACGCCGACCGACTTCGGGCCCAGCGCACCGACCTCGAAACGGAGATCGAGCGTCTCGCGGGACGCGAAGCGGACCTCCGCGCCACCGTCGACGCCATCGACGTCGAGGAGGGGCGCCTGGCGGGCCTCCGGCAACGGGCGGACGCCCTCGCGACCGAGGTCGCCGACCTGGAGACCCGCGCCGCCGAACTCCGGACGCAGCTCGGGCGCCGCGACGCGCTCGCCACCGAGGTCGCCGACCTCGAAGCGCGCCGCGACGCGCTCGCCGACGTCCCCGTGTCCGAGGTCGACGTCGAAACGGCGCGCAGCGCCGTCGCCCGCGCCCGCGCGACCGAGGCGGACCTCTCCGCCCGCATCGCCGGCCTCGAGGACGACGTCGCGACGCTCGAAGCGGAGACGGCTCGGCTCGAGCCGGTCAGGAGCGACGTCGAGGCGCTGCGCGCGGAGCGCGACGCGCTCGCTGCGGAACTCCGCGACCTGCGCAACGAACGGGCCCGCCTCCTCGCCGACCTCGACGCGCTCGCGGACGCGACCTCACCGACCGACGCGGAAACGGGGAACTGACGATGGGACTCGACGTGCTCTCCGGCATCGACGGGCAGTGGGTCGCCCTCTTGGCCCTCGTGACGTTCGCGACCGGCGCGATCCTCGTTCCGGCCGCTTCGCTGCAGACGTACCTCGAGTACCGGCGGCGGAGCGCCGCCATCCCGATCGCCTCCAAACGCGATCACCTCCTCCAGGAGGTCGAACGCCTCCGCCTCGATCTCGAGGGTCTCGAGGCCCGCCGCGCCGAACTCGTCGAGGCGCTCGATGGGCACGACGGCCTGCGCGCGGAGAGAGCGGAACTCGAGGCGCGCGCCGACCTCGCCCGCACCGAACTCGAACGCCTCGACGAGCGCAGGAAGGCGATGGAGGCGGACAAGGAGGAGATCGCCCGCGTCCGCGCCGAGCGGGACCGTCTCCGGGAGGAGGCGAACGCGGCCCGCGAGACGCTGAACGACCTCGGCCGGAAGAAGGGCGACGCCGAGCACGCCCTGGAGGAACTCCGTAAGGCCCACACGGCGGCGGAGAAGATGCGCAGCGATTTCGAAAGGGCTCGCGACGCCGCGAAGCGGCGGGCGGACGAGGCGCACGACGCCGCGGAGAAGGCCGAACGCACGCGGACCGAGGCGGACCGGCGCGCGACCGAGGCCGGCACGAAGGCCGAGACGCTCGAGGGGGAGGTCCGCACGCTGGAGGAACGGCGGGGCGACCTGCGGTCGAAGGTCGATGCCCTCCACAACCTCAAGGACACCCTCGAGGCGTGGGCCGCGGAGCAGGCGAAGGACGACGAAGACCCCGGCGGGCGGGCGCTGGGCGACCTGTTCGAGCCCCCGGCACTGCTCACGACCACGTCGCTGACGAAGGCGGCCACCCTCGACGACGAAGCGAAGGCCCTCCACCACCTCGAGGGGTACCTCGACCGGGTCGGCCTGTCCTTTCCGACGCGCCGCGTGCACGCCTTCCACACCGCCCTCAAGATCGCCGGCATCAGTCCGCTCACGGTCCTCGCCGGCATCTCCGGGACCGGCAAAAGCGAACTCCCCCGCCGCTACGCCGAGGGCATGGGCCTACACTTCCTGCAGATGGCGGTCCAGCCCCGCTGGGACGCGCCGCAGGACCTCTTCGGGTTCTACAACTACCTCGAGAAGCGCTTCGCCGCGACCGACCTCTCACGCGCCCTGCTGCACCTCGACGGCCACAACCACCCGAAGCACGCGAAGCCGTACGACGGCCGCATGATGCTCGTCCTCCTCGACGAGATGAACCTGGCGCGCGTCGAGTACTACTTCAGCGAGTTCCTCAGTCGTCTCGAGGTGCGCCGCTCCGTCGATCCCGCCGACGCCGCCTCCCGCCAGCAGGCGGAGGTGACGCTCGATACCGGCGGCGGCGCGAAACGCGAATCGGTGCGGATCTTCGTCGGCGGGAACGTCCTGTTCGTCGGCACGATGAACGAGGACGAATCGACGCAGACGCTGTCCGACAAGGTCAACGACCGCGCCAACGTGCTGCGCTTCGGACGCCCGACCACGATGCGCCACGCGACGCCCGACAACACCGCGGAGGGCGCCGGCGGCTACCTCCCGTACGCCACCTGGGCGTCGTGGTACCGCACCGCCGACGACTACCCGACCGACGCGCGGACGCAACTGCACGGGTGGATCCACCGGGTCAACGACGCCCTCGCGCGCGTCGGTCGGCCATTCGGGCACCGCGTGTCGCAGGCGATCGAGACCTACGTCGTCAACTACCCCGGGTCCGACCGACTCGACGCGACGAAGCGCGCCTTCGCCGACCAGATCGAGCAACGCATCCTCCCGAAACTCCGCGGGCTCGAGACCGACGCGGCCGACGGCGACCCGCTGAAGGAGGTGCGGGACGTCGCCCGCGACGTGGACGACGATGCGCTCGCCGACGCGATCGACACGTCGCTCCAGAACGACGTGCTGTTCCAGTGGCACGGCCTCGACCGCGAGGACGCCTGACCCACCCATGCGCGCACCGCGGGCCCTCCCCCACCCCTGGAGCCTCTGGGATCCGACCGCGGACGACGACGCGACGCAGGGCGTCGACGCCGGTGGTGCCGCGCTGCTCGCCGTCGAGGCGGGGACGGAGCTCCTGGCACGCGGCGGCGGCGCCCGCGTCGCCCCCGGGCGTACCGTGCAGGACGCACGCGGGACGGCGTGGACCCTCCACCGCCTCGGTGCGCCCGGCGACGCCGTCGCCGCCGTCGACCTCGTCGCGCGCGGCCCGTCGGGCGACGCGCCGCTCTCCGTGCCGCT
>JAVLCF010000154.1 GCA_031581195.1 Trueperaceae bacterium
GGGGGTGTCGTTCATACATCGATGCTAATCGATGGATAGGCGGACGTCAATGCGTTGTTCGATGGCCTGGGCCCACCCGGAGGCGGGCCCGATGCGATCGCCGTCGGCGTCGGTCGTTCAGGGAGCGGTCGGCCTGGAGCTGGGCGTCGAGCCGGTGACGAGCACGATCTCGAGCGTCGTTTCGGTGCCGGGCGCGAGGTTCGCGTCGCGCCAGAGCCAGGCGTCGCCGTACCGCGTGAGCCGTCCCTCGTTCGCGCCGAGAGCGTGCGCACGAAATCCTTCGGGGACGCTCAGACGCCACCAGACGTGCGGGAGGGGGGCGTCGCCGTCGTTGCGGATACGGAGCGGGATCGTGAGGCGGAGGCCGCCATCGGTCGATTCGACGTCGACCGCGCCCACCTCCGGTGCCGCCATCGCCAGCGCCGGCGGTGCGACGGGACCGGGCGTCACCGTCACCGGGTCCGAGGCCGGCAGGTCGGTGCCCGACGGGGTCCGACCGCGGACGGCGAACCGGTACGTCACGCCGTTCTCGAGCCCGTCGATGCGCAGCGGTCCGCCCTCCCCGAGCGCGCTCGGGGTCGGGAACGCGGACCACGGCCCGTCGGCCTGGCGGTAGCGCAGCTCGGCGTCGGCGACGGCGAGGGGGCTCACGAGAAGCCACGCGACGCCGTCGCCGGGCACCGCAAGGACGTCGGCGACGTCGCCGACGAACGTCACGGTGGTGCGGACGGGGCAGGCGCCGGGACAGCGGGCGACGAGGTCCGCGACGCCGGCCTCGCTCGGTGCGCGGAGCCGGGTCCGGACGGCGCCGCCGGCGTCCGTCGGCCGTGCGAACGTCGCACCCAGGTCGTGTCCATCGTCGTTGAGGAACGTCCCGGCGGTCGTCGAGACCGTCATCACGACGCCCTCGACGGGGACGCCGTCGGCGTCGGTGAGCGTCACGACGACGTCGCTGACGTCGCTCCCGTCGGCGAGGAGGGTGGGGCGGGCGACGGCGAGCTCCATGGCGACGTCGCGGACCGAGATCGGTGCCGCAGCACCCTCGAGCGTGTCCCCGTCGGGCGTCGCCGCGGTGGCGCGGAGCACGACGTCGCGGCCGGCGTCGGCCGACAGGCCGGTGTAGAGGACGGCGTCGAAGGGGACCGCCGTGGCTGCGCCGTCGAGCGTACGGGTGGGGGCGGGGTCGTCGGCACCCGCCGCACCCGGGGTGCGGAGGTGGCCGGGGCTCGCGCCGCCCTCCGCGGTGAGGGTCACGACCGTTCCGGCTGGGAGGGGGGCCGGGCGGCCGGCGGCGTCGGTGGCGGTCACGCTTACGGCGAAGGGGACGTGGCGGAGGTGGGCGGGGGCGGCGGCGACGTCGAGGCGGGCGACGGGGCCGGTGCACGGGTCGGCGTCGTAGGCGGAGCGCAGGAACGGCGCGCCGGTGCCGACGGCGGGACAGGCGCCCCAGGGCACGGCGCCGGCGCCGTCGTCGGCGGCCCAGCCCGGTTCGATCGACCAGCCGGCGGCGGCGAAGGCGGCGACGTCGCGCAGGCCGTCCGCCGTCCGCCCGTCCGTACCGGCCAACGGCCCACCGGATCCGGCGGCGGCCGCGGCGCCGCGGCCGCGCTGCCAGACGACGGCGTCCCCGCTCCAGGGGCCCCCCACGGAGCCGACGAGCGCCCCGACCGAGGACGTGCCGGTGACGTCGACCGCGGCGTAGGAGGTCGAGACGTCCAGCGACGTGCCGTTGGACGTCCGACCGACCAGGCCGCCGACGACGTCGGTGCCCGAGACCGCGCCCGAGGCGTAGGTGTCGACGAGGGTCGCAGCGCCCAGAGCGTGGCCGACGAGGCCGCCGAGGCGGGGCGCGGTGGCCCCGGTTCCCACGACGTCGACCGACGCGGAGGCGCGCCGCACGGTAAGGGTTCCGCGCGACCGTCCCGATAGCCCCCCGCCGTCGCGGGCGGCTTCGACCGTGCCGGTGAAGCGGGTGCGCGCCAACGTCGACGCGTTGGCGTTCTCCCCGTCGCTGAGCCCGACGATCCCGCCGACGCCCTCGCGCCCTCGAACCGTGCCGCGGACGTGCACGTCGCGGGCACCGAGCCCCTGGGCGGCGTACCCGACGAGGCCCCCGACGGAGTCGCGGCCGGCGACGCTCACGTCGGCCTCGAGGCGCTGGACGTCCGCGGGGCCGGTCGCACTGCCGATGACGCCCGCGGTCAACGCGGAGCCGCCGACGTCCGCCGCGAGGGTGACGTCGCGGAGCGTCACCGCGCCGAGGCCGCTCCCGACGAGGCCGCCGACGTTCGCATCGTTCGACCGGACGATCGTGCTGGCGGTGACCTCCCGAAGGGTGGTCGCGGCGGCGACTTGGCCGGCAAGGCCGCCCACGGCGCTCCCCGTCGCTTCGACCGAGGCCGCTCGAATGCGGAGGTCCTCGACGTCCAAGCTTCCGAAAACCGCGCCGAACAGGCCGCCGACACCTCCATCGACGGCCGTGACGTCCCCGCGGTGCACGCCGCGAAGGACGGTCGTCGCTCCGCTCGTCGTCCCGAATGCGCCGCTCATGCCGACCCAGCCTCCAACGAATCCGACGTCGGTGGTGAGGTCGCCCGTCCGGGTGACGTCGGTCGCACTGAACGTGCCGGCGACCTTGGACGCGAACCCTCCGGCGGCGCCCGTGGCCGTGAGGTCGCCGGCGTAGGTGACCTGCCGCCAGTCGGCGTCCCGACCGACCTGTCCGGCGAAGCCGCCGACGCTCAATGTCCCTGTGACGTCGGCGTCGACCCGTACGTCGTCGAGGACCAGGTCCTGGGTCACGAACCCGACCAGCCCGCCCACCAGGTTCGTGCCGGAGATCGACGGGGCCTCGACGGTGACCGACGCCAACGACGCCGAGCCCTGCAGCGTGCCGATGACACCACCCACGCGGGGCAGGTCGCCCCCCACGCTCCCGGTGACGGTCGCCCCGTCGACGTCCAGCGGTCCGGCGTACATGATGCCGATCAACCCCCCGACGTTGTCGGTGCCGGTTCCCGCGACGGCGCCGCTCGCAGCGACGTTGCGGAGGTGGAGTGGAGCGGAGGGGTTCCCGAGGAGCCCTCCGACGAAGCCGTGTCCGGTGACGTCGCCGGTATGTCGGGCGTTCGTCAGGTCGCCGGCCCCGTCGATGCGGCCGACGAGCCCGCCGACGTTCAGGCCGGCACTGGTGACGCCCCCGACGTGCGTCACGTTACGGGCGACCAGGCCATCTCCGGCGCGACCCACCAGACCGCCCGCGCCGTTGTCGCTGCCGTTGGGGCTGCGGTGCGCCTCGAGGTCCAACCGAACGTCGACGCCCGAGAGGACGATGCGTCCGTCGGCGATGCCGACGACGCCGCCCACGAAGTCGGACCCGCGAATCGACGGGCCGTCGGCGACGGCGCCGTCGATCGAGACGTTCGTGATGCTCACGACCGAGTCCTGCACCGTCGTACCGACGAGAGCGGCGGCGTACGGTGTGGCGGCGGTGCCGATGGTGACGTCGTTCACCGACAGGTTCGCGAAGGTGGCGCCGTCGCCGGAGACGCCGAAGAGGGCGGCGTACGTCGCGTTCCCGACGCTCAGGTTCCGGATCGCGTGGCCCTGCCCGTCGTACCTACCGGTGAAGGGGGTCGCCGGGTCGCCGAGCGGGGTCCAGTCGACGCCGGATAGGTCGACGTCGTCGGTCTGCACGAAGGCGCCCTCGGGACAGGTCGCGACGGCCGCGAGGTCCGTGGCGTCCGCGATCGCGTAGGGCGCCGGGCCCGTGAAGTCGCCGCAGGCGCCTTCGGCGAAACCGGTGGAGCTCCACGCGACGGCCGAAATGAGCGTGAGGGCGGCGAACCGAACGCACCGAGCATGACGAAAACGAAACATGTTGTACAGGATAGCCTCGACGCCCCATGCGTCGTCTAGGACGAGGGGCCGGACTCAGCGGGTCGGGCGCCGGTAGCGCCCCGACCGGTGCGCCCAGGCGTCGAACGCCAGCGTCGCG
>JAVLCF010000155.1 GCA_031581195.1 Trueperaceae bacterium
GAGCCGCCAGGCGAGGTCGCGCAGGGCGCGCGCCGCCGCGGGGTCGTCGAGCGGCGTGGTGTCGACGAGGGGGACGCGGACGACGTGCGCGCCGAGCGCCTCGAGGCGGGCGTCCAGCCCCTCGAGGCGGCCGGGCGACGTCGTGATCGCGACCCTCACGCCGCCCCCCCCGCCCCGAGCGCGTCGAAGGCGGCGCGGGCCGCCGCTTCGGGGCCGGCGGCGCGCACGTCGACGCGGGCGCCCTCGAACCAGGCGGCGAGCGCCACGTCGCCGCCGTCGCGCACCGCGTACGCGCCGAACGGCAGTTGGCAGCCGGCGTCGAGCAGCGTCAGCAGCGCCCGTTCCGCGGCGACGGGGGGGAAGCCGGCGACGTCGTGCAGGTCGGTGAGGGCGTCCCCGAGCGGGTCGCCGCGACGGATCTCGAGCGCCAGCGCGCCCTGCGCGGGGGCCGGGAGGAAGGCGTCGGGCTCGAGGTCGACGCGGACCAGGTCGCCGACGTCCAGCGCCAGCCGGTCGAGGCCGGCGGCGGCCAGCAGGACGGCGTCGACGTCGCCCGACGTCGCCTTCGCGACGCGGGTGGGGACGTTCCCGCGGAGCGGGACCGACGTCACGTCGGGGCGCAGGGCCGCGAGTTGGTGGGTGCGGCGCACCGCGCCGGTCCCGACGCGCGCGTCGGTGGCGAGGGCGAGCGCGCCGGCGGCGGGGTCGTGCGCGTGCGGGGCGATCAGGAGGACGTCGTGGACGGGGCCGCGGGGCGGCACGGCGGCGATCTCCAGGCCGTCGGTCGGCGCGCCGGGGAGGTCCTTGAAGCTGTGCACCGCGACGTCGGCGCGGCCCTCGAGGACGGCGTCCTGGACCGCTTTGACGAACACCCCCACGCCGAGCTCGGCGATGGGGGCGCGCGACGCGTCCCCGCGCGTCGTGACCTTCACGAGCTCCGCGTCGCGGCCGTGCCGGCGGAGTTCGGCCTGCACGTGGCGGGCCTGCCAGAGGGCGAGGTCGCTGGCGCGCGTCGCGATGCGGACGACGCCGTTCGGACTCACGCCGCCCCCCGCGTGAGGACCGCGGTGCGCGTCGCGTCGTCCCCTTCGTCCGCGTTCGCAGCGGCCCCGTCGTCCCCCGTCGCGGTCTCGGGGGACGCGTCGTCGTCCGCCAGGCCGGTCTCGGCGAGGAAGGTGCGGGCGGCGTCGACGCCGTGCTCCCGCGCGACCGCCCGGAGGCCCTTCACGGGGACGTGCGCGAGGCGGCGGGCGAGCGTGGCGGCGGTCGCGTCGTCGACCTCCCCCTCGAGGGTCTCGCGCAACCAGGCGGTCATGGCGCGGATGGCGGGCCCGAGGCGGGCCTCCGCCCAGGCCGCCATCTCGGCGTCCACACCGGTCCGCAGCACGCGTTCGGCGTCGGCGAGGTGCGCCTCGAGCTCCGCGCGGCGGGCGGCGCCCTCGCGTTCGAGGGTGTCGACGTCGACGACCGTTCGGTCCCGCGCGCGGCCGGCGACGGCGTCGACGGCGCGCGGCATGCCGAGGTCGACGAGCAGGCGCGTGGCAGGGGCCGCGTCGAGCCAGGCGGCGTCGACCTGCAGCCCGCCGCCGGTGGCGGCGACGAGGACGTCCGCGGCCGGCGGGGCGGTGCGCGCGTCCTCGAGCGTCAGGGCGCGGACCGCGCCGACGCGGGGGCGGAGCGCGTCGGCGAGCGCCTCGGCGCGCGACGCGGTGCGGTTGATCACCACGACGCGCAGGTCGTCGCGGGCCGGCAACGCCCGCGCGACGACGTGCGCCATGTCGCCCGCCCCGAGCAGCGCGAGCGTCGGGGCGGACGTGGCGTCGAGGTGGGCGTCGACGGCGGGTCGCGCGAGGCTGTACAGCGACGTGTCGCGCGGTGCGAGGGTCACCTCGCGCCGCACGGCCTTCGCGACGCGCAGGGCGGCGTCGATCGCGAAGGAGAGGGTCGCATCCACGCGTTTCGTGTGGCGCGCGGCCTTCGCTGCGTCGCGCACCTGCCGCATGACCTGGTCCTCGCCGGGGTTGAGCGCGTCGAGCGACGCCGCGATGCGGGCCAACTGCTCGAACGCCGCTTCGCCGTCGTACAGGTACGGCCGGCGCGGGGCGCCGGCCGGCGTGAGGACGTCGCGCACGTCCTCGGGCCCCACCCCTTCGGGGCGGTGCACGATCACGTCCACGCGGTTGCAGGTCGCAAGCACCAGGTACGCCTCGACGCCCAGGTCCGCGAGTCGGGCCTCCACGGGGGCGTCGGCGTACGCGCGTCCGTACGCCTCCAACGCCTCGCCGCCCCCACGACGGTGCGACACCCCGACCAACGTCAGCCCTTCCATCGAAGCGACAGGCTACCGACGGCCGTCGGGACGTGTGTCACCGAAGCGTCACGGGACGTGGCGGGGCCCACGTTCGCCCCGCGCCGGGGCGTGGCGGTGGGGGGGTAGGTCGTGCAGGGGTGGGTCGTGCAGGGGAGAGCGGTGCGGCGCGTCAGTCGTCGGCGAGCGTCGGCCGGCGCACGCGAACCCACGCCCCGCCGACGCCCGCACCGAGCGCGAACGCGCCCCCCAGCAGCAGCGGCGTCGATGCGGCGGGCAGAGCGAAGTGCAGCACCGTTCCCAGGGTCGCGGCGAACGCCGCGCCCACGCCGGCGGCGAAGCCGAGCGGGTGGACGGGGGGTGCGTCGGGCGGGGTCGCCATGCGCGAACTATAGCGCGGGCGCCGCCGCCGCCCGCCGGATCGCGTCGGCGACGGCGTCGGCGAGGGCGTGCACCTGCGCGTCGTCGCGGCCCTCCACCATCACGCGGAGGCGCGCCTCGGTCCCGCTCGGGCGGAGGTTCACGCGGCCGTCCGTCCCGAGGGTCGCTTCGGCGTCGGCGACGGCGGCCCGGACCTCCGCCGCCTCCGCGAGGGCGGCCTTCCGGCCGGCGGGCACGTCGACGCTGCGCAGCGTCTGCGGGTACGTCGGGATCGCGTCCATCCACGCCTCCAGCGAGCGGCCCGACGCCCGCACGGCCGCGAGCAGCTGCAAGGAAGTCAGCAGCCCGTCCCCGGTCGGGGCGGCGTCGAGCATCAGCACGTGCCCCGACGGCTCCCCCCCGAGCCGCAGGTCGCGCGCGACGAGGGCGTCGCGGACGTACCGGTCGCCGACCTGCGTGCGGTGCATCGTCACGCCCCGCTCCGCCAACCACCGCTCCACCCCGAGGTTGCTCATGACCGTCCCGACGACCTCGCGGTCGCCGCGGACGCGGGCCACGATCGCGAGGACGTGATCGCCGGTGACGGTCCGGCCCTTGCCGTCGATCAGGATCGCGCGGTCGGCGTCGCCGTCGAGCGCCACGCCGACGTCGAAGCCGCCCTCGAGGACGCGCTGGCGGAGCGCCTCGGGGTGCGTCGAGCCGCACGCGACGTTGATGTTCACGCCGTCCGGGTCGGCGTGTAGCGTCTCCAGGCGCGCCCCGATCCGCTCGAACGCCGGCCGCACCAGGGCGCTGGCGGCGCCGTGCGCGGCGTCGACGACGACGCGCGCGCCGTCGAGGTACGGCGCGTGCGACCACAGGAACGCCAGGTAGGGGTCCGCCCCCGCGAGGGCGGACCGCCGGCCGATCGCCGCGCCGGTCGGCGCGTCGCCGTCCGGCCCCCCGCCGCGCAGGCGCTGCTCGACGTCCGCCTCCTCCGCGTCGGCGAGCTTCGCGCCGCCGGGCCCGAACAACTTGATGCCGTTGTCCTCGAACGGGTTGTGCGACGCGCTCACCACGACGCCGCCGTCGGCCCCCACGTGCCGGACGAGGAACGCGACGGCGGGCGTGGGGAGCACGCCGGCGTCGACGACGTCCGCCCCGCGCGCCATCGCGCCCGCCGCGAAGGCGTGCTGCAGCATGTCGCCGCTGTGGCGGGTGTCGCGCCCCAGC
>JAVLCF010000156.1 GCA_031581195.1 Trueperaceae bacterium
ACGTCCCCGGACGAGATCGTGCCGCGCAGGACGAGCGCGCGGGTGACGGGGTCGACCGCCGCGGCGGGGCCGGGGCCGGCGGCGTTGACGGCGCGGACCTCGACGACGTGGTCGTCCCAATCGGGCAGCGCGTCGGTGACCGCCACGCGCCGCCCGCGGGGGCCGGTCGGCGACGCGGCGAGCCCGTCGACCGGGCTCCAGGCGGTCCACGCCCCGCCGTCGGCGGGGCGGCGGCGGGCCTCGTAGCGCACGATCGGCGCGCCGCCGTCGGCCGGTGGGTCGAAGCGCAGCACCGTGCGCGCCGGCAGGCCGGCGTCCGCGTCGGCCGCCTCGGGCCACGCCGCGAGGGCGGTCGGGGCGCCGGGCGTCGTGCGCGGCGTGCCGCGCACCACCGCCGACGCCGCGCCGGACCCGGCCGGCGTGACGGCGCGCAGGCGCAGCGCGTACGTCGTCCCGACGTCCAGGCCGGACACCGTCACCGGCGGGGCCGCGTCGGGCGGATCGAGCGGCGTCCACGTCGCCCCGTCGTCGAGGCTGTAGGCGTAGTTCGTGACCGACGTGCCGGTCGATGCGGGGGGCGTGAAGGTGACGCGGAGGTGCGCGTCGCCGGGCGAGACGACGAGGTCGGTGGGCGACCCCGGGAGGCCGACGGGGGTGACGGTCACCGGCGCCGACGCGGCGCCCGGCCCCGCGGCGTTCACGGCGCGCAGGCGGATCGTGACCGGCACGCCGTTCGCGAGGCCCGGCACCGTCACCGGCGGGGCCGCATCGGGCGGATCGAGCGGCGTCCACGTCGCGCCGTCGTCGAGGCTGTAGGCGTGGTTCGTGACGGCGTCGCCCGCCGGCGTGAAGGCGATCTGCGCGGCGCCGTCGCGCGGGGTCGCGACGAGGTCGGTCGGCGCGCCGGGCGCGACCGTGGGGGGCGGCGCGATCGTGACGCGCACGCCGTCGACGGGCTCGCGGGGCACGCCGTCGACGACGAGGCGGACGGCGCAGACGCGCTCCGGCGCGAGGGCGGGGACCCGCCCGAGGAGGCGGGGGTAGCTCGGCGCGGGGGCGTCGGCGGCGGAGACGACGGTACCGTCCTCGGTCGCGAACCGGGGCGCGTCGAGCGGCGTCTCGCAGACCTCCAGGTGGGTCGCGGGGGTGAAGGTGCCGCGCGCCTCGAGCGGCGTGCCGGGCGCCGCCCGGGTGGGGCCGAGCGCGTCGAGGTGCGGCTCGATCGGGGTGGAGGGCGGGCTACAGGCGGCGAGGGCGAGGAGGGCGAGGAGGGCGAGCGGTGGGATGGGGGGACGACGGAACCAGGACGGCATGACCGTCACCGTATGACGTCACATCGTGATGTTCAAGGGGGGCGCCGCACTCCGCCGAACCGAACCCGACCCGGAGCCCCGGACCGGCGGTCCTCAGCCGGCCGCGACCTCCGCCTCCCACGCCGCGCGCCCGGCGGCGTCGAGCGCCTCGACCTCGTCGTCCCCCAAGGTCACGTGCGCCGCCGCGACGTTCGCCTCGAGGTGCGCGACCTTCCCCGTCCCCGGGATCGGCAGCATCACCGGACTCTTGTGCAGCAACCACGCCAGCGCCACGCCGGCGTGCGGCACGCCGTGCCGCGCCGCGACGTCGTCCAGCGCCGTGCCCGGCGCGGCCAACGCCCCCGCGGCGAGCGGGTACCAGGGGATGAAGCCGATGCCCTCGCGCTCGCAGTGCTCCAGCACGGCCTCGCTGTCGCGGCGCGTGAGGTTGTACAGGTTCTGCACCGTCGCCACCTCGAACCAGCGCGACGCCGCCTCGATCTCCGCGACGCCCACCTGGCTGAGCCCCACGTGACGGATCAGGCCCTCCGCCTGCAGGTCGCGCAGCACCCCGAACTGTTCGTCCATCGGGACCGCCGGATCGACGCGGTGCAGTTGCCACAGGTCGATCCGCTCCACGTCCAACCGACGCAGGCTCATCAGGACGCACTGCCGCAGGTACTCCGGGCGCCCCACCGGCTTCCAGACGTTCGGCCCGTGCCGCGTCAGGCCGCCCTTCGTCGCCACCACCAGGCCGTCGTACGGGTGGAGCGTCTCGCGCAGCAGGTCCTCGCTGACGAACGGCCCGTAGGCGTCCGCGGTGTCGATCAACGACACGCCGAGCTCCGGGAGGCGCGCCAGCACCCGCCGCGCCTCGGCCGGGTCGGCGGGATCGCCCCACACCCCGTCACCGGTGACCCGCATCGCTCCGAAGCCCAGGCGGGCGACCGGAAGGTCCCCACCGATCGAAAAGGTGCCGCTCGCGTTCGCGTCGGGTTCGCTCATGCCGAGGAGGCTACCAGGTGCGCGCCGGGCGCCAGCGCCGCCCGAACGCCGGCCATCGCGGCGCCCCCGGACGGCGGCCCTCGATCGTCACGGCGCACCGCCCCCCGACGACGGCCCCCGGCCACCCCACGCCCACGCGGCGACGACGTTGGAACGACCCGCCCGTCGTGTCGGACGATGCTGACGCGACGGCGACGAAGCCTCGCCCCTACCTTGTTCCGTACGGACCGGCGAGGGCGACGAGTCCCCGTTCTCGTCGGCGAAGGGGAGCGTATTCGTGACCGCGGAACCCGAAGAGACGTCGATCACCGCCGTTGCCGCGTCGACGCGCACGCGCGGCGCGCTCGACGCGGCGCGAACCGTCGTCCGTGGAGGGCGGTCCTCGAACCGGGACGAGGCCCCCCACGCAACGGGGTGCGTCGTGCATCCCGTCGAGCCCATCGCCGTCGACGGCGCCCCGGATGCCGTACGTACGGCGCCGCCACGCGAACCCTGCCCCTCGACGACGCTGCGCCGCCCCCCCGCGCTGACCCCTCCGTTTCGGTACGCCGCTCGCGCGTCCGCCCCCTCCGACTCGAAAGGTGGTCGCATGCCCCGACGCAGCCCCCCGCCCCTCCTGCTCGCCCTCGTCGCCCTGCTCACGCTCGCAGCGAGCTGCGAACGCGGACCCGACCTCGCCACGACCCTCCGCATCGACGGCGCCGACGTGCGCACCACCGACGACCGACCCGTCGTCCGCGTCACGGGCCGCTTCACAGGCGATACGATCATCGCGATCTGCGACCAACCCCTCGACGCGCAAGCCTTCCGAACGCACCCGGAGGCGGGGACGTGGATCCCCCTCGAACGCGCCGACGCCGACCGCCTCTACACCCGCGCGCGCGGCATGCTCCCCCCCCTTCCCCCCGGCACGACGTGCGACGTTCGCCTGCAACGCAACGGCGAACCCCTCGAACGCCAATCCGACGAAGCCTCCACCACCATCACCCTCGACCCCGACGTGCCCGACGCGCCCACCCGCCTCACGGTCACGCCGAGCGACGCGACGCTACGCGTCGCGTTCGCCGCGCCCGACGACAACGGCGCCGCCATCCGCAACTACGCCCATACGTTCGACGATCCACTCGACGCGAACGCCGCATGGACGCCTCTCTCCCCGAGCGACGCGACGCCCCCCATCACGGTGACGGGCCTCCGCAACGGCGTGACGTACGACGTCGCCCTACGCGCCCTCAACGATGCCGGCGCGGGGCGTGCCAGCGCGCCCATCACGGCCACGCCCTTCACCACGCCCGGCGCACCCCGCAACGTCACCCTCGTGGCGGGAGACGCACGCCTCACCGTGTCCTTCACGCCTCCCAGCGACAACGGCGCGCCCATCACCCACTACGCGTACCGGGCCGACGCACCCGGCCACACCGGGACGTGGACCCCCCTCACGCCCGCCGATTCCACCCCTCCCCTCACCCTCACCGGACTCCGCAACGACACCACCTACACCGTCACGCTACGCGCCATCAACCGAGCCGGGTCCGGCGCACCCAGCGCCCCCGCGACCGCCACGCCCACGGCCCCCGCGCCC
>JAVLCF010000157.1 GCA_031581195.1 Trueperaceae bacterium
CCCCGACCCTCGAGGTACTGCGTGAGCGCTTCGGCGAGGAACGCGACGTCTCGCTTCTTCTTCCGCTTGGCGATGGTGCGGGCTTCGTCCAGGATGGCGAGCGCTTCGCGCAACAGGGTCTTGCGTTTCGGGGACGTCGCCGGCCCGGGAACGCGGACCCGTGTGGGGCGATCGGGGTCGGCGGCCGGCGGGGTCGCGGCCGGGGACGGAGCGGCGAGGTCCTCGGCGAGGAAGGTCGGGTCCGCGATGCGGTAGCGGAGTACGCCGAGCAACAGCTTGGAGGCGTTGCCGAAACGGTTGGCCAACTTGCCGCTCTTGACTTCTCCGCGGAGCATCTCCACGGCGGCGTGGGCGAGGGCGTGCGCGGTCTCGCTGTCGAGGGCCTGGTAGGCGGTCTCCCGGTAGAGGAACGCCTCCTGCACGGCGCGCATCTGGTAGTCCTTCAGGTTCTCGTGCTCGCGGTACGCGTGCACGGCAGCGCCGAAGAGGACCCGCAGGTCCTCGGGCCGTTCGAAGCTTCGGCCCGCGACGTTCCACGCGTACTGCGCGTTCCGTCGTTCGACGGAAGCCAGCGTCCGCGATCGCCCGAGCACGGCGCGCGCGAAGTCGGTGACCGCCTCCGGCGCGCCCGCGAACGTGTACGAGCCGACCAACGCCGCCGCCCGGAACGCGTCCGTCGAGCGCTGCACCGTGGATCGCCCCGAGCGCGCCTCGGTGGCGATCTCGGCGACCTTCGCCCGGAGGGCGTCGTAGACCTCCCCGACCGGTTTCCTGCCGAGCGTGACGCCGGTCGGGACGTGCCCGTGCGCGTCGACCATCCGAGGGGAGGTCGGATCGGTCGATGCGCTCTTGCGCTGGAGCAGCTCGCGCAGGCGGGTCAGGTGACCTGGGGTCTCGGGGTCGTGAGGGTCGGCGTACAGCACGCGGTTGATCGCCGTCTTCACACCCCTCGTCCGCCAGAGGCCGGCGTCGGATCGATGCGGGGCCGCGGCGGGATAGCGCAGGGGCGCCTCCGCCCGTTTCGCCTCCAGGTAGCTGTCGGGGGTCTCGCGGGTGCGTTCCATGGTGGCCCAGTCGAGGTACACGCCGGCCTCGAACGTGCCGTGCCCCGGGGGGGCCTTCACCTGTACGGACGCGAACCCCTGACCGGGGCGTTGCCGCACCACGAGGTCGACGTCCACCGTTTTCTCGGGCGGCGTGGGCAGCTGCGTCCGGGTGAGGCGAACGTGCTTCGCGTCCCCCCGCGCGATGGCGTAGTTCAGCTCCTCGGTCGCCGGCGCGACCCTGAACCCCTTCAGGGGGTCGGGGGCGTACTCCTTCCCGCCGGGCACCACCATCCCCTCGGGGACGAGATCGACCCAGGCGGGCTCGCCGTTGCGCTTCGCGAAGATCCGGAGCGACGGCAGGACGTCCTCGTACGTCGGGAGGTCGCGCTCCAGGCGCCAGGCGTACCGGGCGGCGCCCTCCGCGGCGGTGGACGGGTCGAGCACCTCGCTGCGCGTGACGCGCGCCTCGACGTGGCGCGCCAGGCGCCGCGCGATCGGGCCGGCGTCGTCGACGGCGTGGCCGACGACGCCGTCGATCAGGACGATCGGGTCGTCGTGACGCCCCGACGCGTCGAGCGTCCGCCCGACCTCCACGATCGCGGCGTCCACGTCGACGCGGGCGGGACCGGTCGGGCCGTCGACCCGGCGCAGGGCCCCACTCTCGGTCGGCACGAGGGCGGCGGGGGGCATCTCGCCGAACAACGCCCGCCAGGGGCGTTCCTGCGTCATGAGGGCGCGCAGCGACGCGTCGTCGAGATCGAACGCGTCCCGGTCGTACTGCAGGACGCTCGTGACGGGTCGGACGACGACGTCGCCTGCGTCGACGACGTGCCCCGGCCCGTTCCGTCGGGGCACCACGACGGGGTCGGCGCCCGACCACTCGACGCGGAGCTCGAGCCGCGAGCGTTCGATCCGGTACGCGCCGAGGTGGACGTGCAGGACCTCCACGCCGTCCAGCGCGCCGGCCTCCTCGGCGTCGAGCCCGGCGACCCACCCGAGGATCGCGGCGACGGGGCGCCACAACAACTCCGGCGTGCCCGGCGCGGCGGCGCGGAGCGTCCGAAGCCAGCGCCCCTGCACCTCCTGGTCGAGGGTGTCGGGCACCACGAGGACGGTGCGGTCCGCGCCGGTCGGGCCCAGGGCGCGGAGGTGCGCGCCGACGACGTCGGCGGGATCGCCGTCCTTGGCGTCCTCGGCGTCCTGCGCGTCGTCCGCGTCGTTCGGCGCCGTGAGGCGCTGGACCGCGTCCCGGACGAAGGCGAAGGACCTATCGTCCAGGTCCAGGAGATCGGTGGGGGTGAGCGTCGCGCGCGCCTCGTCCCCGGCGATCCAGCGCTCGCCGACGTGCGCGGGACGTCGGGCGACTGCGCCGAGCACCCGGCGGGACGCCACGACCTCCGGCGCGCCGGCGTTGCGGAGGTCCGCGGCGTGATCGAGGACCCCGTCGACGTCCAGGCCGCGGAGGATCACGCGACGACCTCCGTCGCGAGGGCGTGCAACCAACGCCGCACCGCGTCGAGCGCGTCCGCCTGCGCGGACCCCGCCAGCGGCACGCGGAGGCCCGTCACGCGCCCCTCGGTCGCCGACGTGGCGTCGGCGTCGGGGTCGCCGTCGGCCGTGAGGACGAGGGCGCGGTGGACGGGGGCGTCGCCCCCCGCGTTCCACGCGTCCAGGGCGCGCCCGGCGGACCGCGCGAGGGTCGGGAGGTCCGGTGGGGTCTCGTGCACGCCGTGGACCGCCCACGCGACGGCGCGTCGCCGCCGGCCGGTGGGGAGGTGGAACGCCTCGACCTCGACGTCGCTCGCCAGGGCGGAGGTCGGGGCGGCGTCGTCCGCGTCGGGATCGACGCGCCGCACGACGAAGGCGACGTCGCCGTCCGGAGCGTCGAGGAACACCCGCTCCAGGCGGTTCGCGTCGGTCCACCGCCCCGACCGTTGTTCGGTGCGGAGGTACGGGAGGTTGCCGGCGTGCACGGTGAACCCGTCGGGGTGCCCGTTCTGCGATCCGGGGGCCGCCATCAGCATCAGCGAAGCGACGTCGGACCACAACCGCCGCTGCCACGTCCACGCCTCGTCCAGGACCGCCTCCTGACGCACCAGCTCGAGGTACGCCGTCCAGATGGCCTGGTAGCGGCGGTCGTGCAGCAGCACGTAGTTCGGGTGCGGCACCGTCGGGAGGGGCCCGACCCCCTCGAGGTCGGGGGAGGCGTGGTAGCGACGCACCAGCGTGCGGTAGGTGCGCACCGCACGGTAGCGCGACGATTCGGTGCGCTGGGCGTGCGCGCGCAGGTAGCTCCGCGCTTCGTTCGCGCTACGCCGCAGGAAGTCCTTCAGGACGCGGTTCTCGAGGGTGTCGTGCGTCTCGTGCCGCACGACGGCCATGAGGCGTTGGTCGCGGCCCGCCTTCTCCGCCGGCGTCACGCCGGGTTGGCGGGCGTAGTGCTGCAGCGACGCGACGTCCAGTTCGCGGATGCGGTCGACGCGTTCGCGCTCGCGGTTGCGGCGCAGGATGCGGCGGGGGCGTTCGGCGACGTCCCGCACCGCGCGCTTCAGGGTCTCGGCGTGCCGCACGATCAACGCCATCGTCGGTTCGCGGGGGTCCTCCTGCCGGAGGATCGCGGCGGCGAGTTCGTCCCACGTGGGCCGTACGACGCCGCGCATCGTGCCGGTCTCCCGGGTGCGGCGTCGCCCTCCGTCGACCGCCTCCTCGATGCGCTCGACCTGCAGGCCGACGAGGGCGTCGAGGCGGACGGCGGCCGGCGAGGGCTCCTTCGTCGACCCGGGGCGGGGCACGACCCCGTGGAGCGGCACGGAG
>JAVLCF010000158.1 GCA_031581195.1 Trueperaceae bacterium
TCTTCGCGGGTGCGGTCTTGGAGGACGCCTTCTTCGCCGGCGCTTTCTTCGCTGCAGACGCCGTCGACGCTGCGGAAGCCTTGCCGGCCGTCTTCGAGGCCGACGCCTTCGTCTCGGAGGCGCCCTTCGCCGAACCCTTCTTCGCGGGAGCCTTCTTCGCCGGTGCCTTCTTCGCTGCGGTCTTCGACGCGGATGCGGTGGACGTGGACGCCTTCTTCGCCGTAGGTGCCTTCTTCGCCGTGGTCTTCGCCGTGGTCTTCGCCGTCGTCTTCGCAGCGGTCGTCGAGGCCGACGCCTTCGTCTCGGAGGCGCCCTTCGCCGAACTCTTCTTGGCGGGGGCCTTCTTCGCGGGGGCCTTCTTCGCGGCGGTCTTCGCCGTCGTCTTCGCAGCGGTCTTCGAGGCCGACGGCTTCGTCCCGGAGGCGCCCTTCGCCGGCGCCTTCTTGGCGGGAGCCTTCTTCGCCGGCGTCTTCGTGGCCGACGCCTTCGCGGCGGGGGTCTTCGTGGCGCGCGACGACTTCGCCGACGCGTTCGTCTCGGACGCGGTCCGGCCGGCGGGCTTCTTCGCCCGGGTCGGTTTCTTGTCGGCGTCGTTCGCCATGTACTCCTCCGCAACGTCACGTGTGGGCGAGCTTCGGAAGTCGCACCCGAGGGGCAGCCAAGGGATCGGGACCAGGGGCGTCGCGAGGGAGGGTACCACGAGCGGTACCGCGCACCGGCGCACGAGTCCCGCGCTGCGCGGACCTCGGGCGCCGGAGCGCGCGGCGGGTCGAGACCGAACGCGGCGGCGGGGCGTCTGGCTCAGTTGCTCGAGCCGCTCGACGCGCGCCGCATCAGCTCCACGAGACCCCGGACGCGTCCCCCTCCGATCGTCGCGGACACCCCGTCCGTGGCGAGCAGGCCGGCGAGGTACTCCTGGGCGCGCTCCGCTTCGCTGGCGTCCTCCCCGACGTACAGGATCGCCTCGTAGCCGCTCGCGAGGTACGCGACGATCTCGAACGCGTCGGGGTCCACCCGGCCCGCATCGACCGCGTCGGGGTCGGCGTCCTCGGGGTAGAGATCCATCAGGCGGATCGCCTCCACGGCGGACAGGTTGATCAGGGCGTCGTCGATGCTTCGGATCCACATGGGGGCGGGCCTCCTCGGGGCGTCGTCGGAGGCCGGTCGCGGCCCCGTCGCGCCGTTCATCGTACCCTCACCGTCGAGGAGGCCCACGTGAAGATCGAAGCGCTCGAGCTACGCGAAGTGACGCTCCCGATGCGAACCCCGTTCCGCACGAGCTTCGCGGTCGAGACCGACCGCCGACTCCTGCTGGTGACGCTGCACGCCGAGGGCGTCGAGGGCCTCGCCGAATGCGTGGCGGGGTCGTTCCCCGGCTACGCGCCGGAGACGACCGACACCGCCTGGACGATCCTCGAGCGGCACGTCGCCCCGCGCATCGTCGGCGCGTCGTTCGCGACGCCCGACGCGCTGCTCGCGGCGCTCGCGCCGATCCGTGGGCACGACATGGCGGTCGCGGCGGTCGAGATGGCGTTCTGGGACGCGCAGGCGAAGGCGTGGGGCGTGCCGCTCTGGCAGCTGCTCGGGGGGCACGATCGGCCGGTCCCGGTCGGCGTGTCGCTCGGGATCCAGGCGAACGTCGAGGCGACCGTCGACGCCGCCCGCCGGGCGGTCGACGAGGGCTACCGCCGCGTGAAGCTCAAGATCGCGCCGGGCTGGGACGTCGCCCCGGTCGCCGCGGTCCGCGACGCCCTGCCGGACGTGCCCCTCACGGTCGACGCGAACAGCGCCTACCGCCTCACCGACGCACGGGTCCTGCGCGAGCTGGACGCTTTCGCGCTCGATTACGTCGAGCAGCCGCTGGCGCACGACGACCTCGTCGACCACGCGACGCTCCAGGAGATGCTCACCACCCCGATCTGTCTGGACGAGTCGATCCACGGCCCCGAGGACGCCCGCAAGGGCCTCGAGCTGGGGGCGGGCCGCGTGATCAACGTCAAGGTCGGGCGCGTGCGGGGCTTCCGTCGCGCGCGGATGGTGCACGACGTCGCGGACGCGTTCGGCGCGCCGGTGTGGTGCGGCGGGATGCTGGAGACCGGCGTCGGGCGGGCCGCGAACCTGCACCTGTCGACGCTGGAGAACTTCACGCTCCCCGGCGACACCGCCAGCGCCAGCCGCTACTGGGAGCGCGACCTGATCGAGCAGCCGCTCGAGGCGGTCGACGGCCTGCAGACGGTGCCCTCCGACGGGCCTGGCCTTGGGGTGACGTTGGACCGGGCGTTCGTCGACGCGGTCACGACCCGGACCGCGACGCTCTAGCGCCTCACATCCCCCGGATCAACCCCCCGTCGACCAGCAGGTGCTCGCCGGTGACGTACGACGCGGCAGGGCTCGACAGGAACGCCGCGACGCGACCGAACTCCGCCGGCTCGCCGAGCCGTCCCAGCGGGATGTTCGCGACCGTCGCGGTGCGGACCTCCTCCACCGTCCGGCCGCTGCGTTCGGCGTTGGCGGCGTCGAGCTGGTCGATGCGGGGCGTGTGCACCCGGCCGGGGGACAGCACGTTGACGCGGATGCCGTCGGGGGCGTACTCCTCGGCGAGGTGCTTGCTGAGCGCCCGCACGGCGGGCCGGAAGACGTTGCTGAGCAGCAGGTTGGGGATCGGCTGCTGGACGCTGGAGCTGGCCAGCGTGAGGATCGAGCCGCCCCCCGCGGTGCGGAGGTGCGGGATCGCGAGGCGCACGCTGCGCACGACGCTCTGCAACGTCAGTTGGTAGGCGCGGTCCCACGCCGCTTCGTCGACGCTTTCGAACTGGCCGGGGGGCGGACCGCCGGCGTTGTTCACGAGGACGTCGAGGCCCCCGAGGGCGTCGGTCGCCGCGCGGAACAGCGCCTGGAGGGAGATCGCGTCGGCGACGTCGGCTTCGAAGGCGTGCACGGTCGCGCCGGTGGCCTCCCGGATCGTGCCGGCGGCCTCCTCGGCGCGGGCGGCGTCGCGGCTGCAGAGCGCGACGGTAGCGCCCTCCCGCGCGAGTTCGAGGGCGGTGGCGCGTCCCAGGCCGCTGCTGGCGGCGAGGACGAGGGCGCGTTTGTGGGTCAGACCGAGATCCATGGGGTACCTCCGGGGGCGTCCCGCGGGGCGGGCGTGGGGAAGGCGTGGGGAAGGGCGTGGGAACGAACGGGCGTCAGGCGGGCAGCTCGACCGGGCCGGGCCCGAGGGGTAGGCCGCAGCGCGCGACGACCTGCGCGAACTCCGCGCGGTCGATCTCCGTCAGGCTCGGGGCGGGGGGGCGGCACACCTCCGTCGCGTAGGTGCCGCGCATGCGGTAGACGTGCTTGCGGAACGCCAGGCCGATGCCGGGCTGGAACTCGTAGCGCATGAGGTCGATCGTGCGGTGGAACAGGCGTTCGGCGCCGGCGGCGTCGCCCGAGGCGTAGCGGCGGTACAGACCGACGAGCACCTCGGGGAAGGCGAAGCCGGTCATGATGCCGGCCGCGCCGCGCTGCAGCTCCTCGAGGAAGTACTGCCCCCCGAGCCCCCCGAACACCCCGATGTGGCCCTCGGACGCCTCGATCACGGCGCTGACCTTCGGCAGGGCCGGGGTGTCCTCGAGCTTGATGTAGGGCGCGACGCCGTCGCGCGCGAGGCGCCCGATCAGGTCGACCGACAGCGTGAGGCCGAAGCTGGCGGGGTAGTCGTGCAGGATCAGCGGGAGGTCGGTGGCGTCCGCGACGGTCCGGAAGTGCCGCTCGAGGGCGGCGTCGTTCTGCGGGGCGATGGGGGCGACGAACACCGCGTCCGCGCC
>JAVLCF010000159.1 GCA_031581195.1 Trueperaceae bacterium
CCGGCACCGGTCGATCCGGAGGTGCAAAAGCAAGCCGCCAAGCAGGCCGGCAAGAACCGCTCGACGACCTTCGACCCCGCGACCGAGAACGTGGCACCCAGGACCAGGGGAGCCACGTCCGCGTCTTCTTCCACCGCCGCTGGATCGTCCGCATCCTCACCCACGATGCGTCGAACATCACGAATCTCGATGCCTCCTGCGGGCGGGTCGCCGAGGTGAACGATGACTCCGTACGCGATCCGCATCTTGGACACGATCGCGGCCCCCTGCGTGTCACCCACATCTCCGACCTGTCCGAAGGGCTCGAACATCAGCGTGGTCCAATAACTGCCGGCGTCGCCCTGAAAGTCCTCGGGGACGACGATCTGGTACCGAAACTGCCGACGCTCTTGCGGGGCCAGGACGAACTCGGTCGCTTCCGGCACGAGGAACGGAGCGGCCGACGCCTCCACGCTTCCAGGCTCGACGAATCGGCGTTGCGGTGCCGGCTGACGATCGAGGATTCGGACGTCGACCCGTTGGACCTCATTGGTGGCGTTCGTCACCGTGACGGCCCCCTCGTAGGTGTCCCCCACCTCCAGTTGGACGGTCTCCGTCAGGCTTCCAGGAATGGCGATGTTCGCATGGGCGCACGCAGCCAGACCAAGGCCGACGACCGGTAAAACAACCGAGCGAAGCATCCGTGTCCGGCTCCGACGAAAGCTCGCCTCCGCTGCACGCTCTCGAGCCCTGCCACAACCCCATGTCGGGCCAGGCCAGACGTTGGAACGCGTACCGGTCGGAACGATCACGGATCGGAGACGGTGTAGCGAATTTCGACGTCGGTCGAGATGCCTTGCGTCGGCCCCGAACCGACTTGCTTGAGGTAGTAGTTCACGTTTTCCGTGAACTGCCCGACTTCGTTCGTGATGCTGCTGCCGGCGTCGATCGCACCAGTTCCATCGTTTCCAACGATCGACACCGTCTTGAACTCCTCACCATTCCAAAACGGCGTGTTGTCCGACGAAGCATTTGCTCCGTTTTTCGCTACACCGAGCTCCAAGTAGTTGCTGGCGTCCGCAACGAAGACGGTGTCGCTCGGCGAGATGGTGGATACGTCGGTCCCATCGACGCTGATGACTTCAGCCCTGACGTCGGAGCTCGACGTCGCAAAGGCAAACGTCACGGTCCCGACGAAGACTCTCGCGTACCCATCAGCGTCCACGCCGTCCAGGCTGAGAGACGTGGCGGGCGGGGCCTCAATCGTGCTCACGTATTCAAACGTGACGTTCAACTCCGTGCTGTCCGTCGCCGAGACCTGTGCAAGCGCCAGCCCAGAGCTGACGGCAGCGAACAGAGCGACGACCAGACTGCGCACGACGTTTCCGCCCGCTACGTACATCCCGTACCTCCACGCCGTCGAACGATGCGCTGCGCGCCTGCCGACGAAACAAGACGATGCTTGATCGAACCGCATACGGTCACGACCCGTCCGCAACGGTGAACGTGATTTCGACAGGCTCGTCAAAATTGTCGCCCGGTCCCGTTCCCGTCCGAGTCAAGTAGAACCGGATGCTCTCGTTGTGGGTCGCGGACTGACCGTAGTTGTCCAAGATGTCGGACGTCGCGTCGGTGTCAACGTTCACCTCAACAAAGTCCTCACCGTTATTGAACGAGGAGATTGAGCCGTTTCCAATCCCGACGCTGAAGTAGTTGTTCGCGTCGGCTGCAAGGCCTACAGTTTGGGGCGAAGTCGTACCGGTCGTGATGTCGGTATCGCCAACCTTGGTGATTTCGGCCCGCAAATCCGTTCCGGACGTCGCGAACGTGTACTCAATCGTCTGCTCGTCCGTCGAAGGTGTGCTCGGGGTCGACACGTTCGTGATGCTGATCGCAATGGGTCCCGCCGGTGCATCGACGTTGTTTCCGAGGGTGTAGCCCACGGACACGGTCTGCGTGTCCGACGCGGAGAAGGTTTGCGCCATGGTCACGCTGAGTGCGAGGGGCACGAGGAGCAGCAACACACCCAACCTCCGCTCGGCCCGTGCTCCAGTTCGACCGCCACGGCGCGATCGGTCAAGGCGTTGAGTCATCATTCAGTTTCCTTCCTGTACGGTGAACGTGACGACGATGGTCGTTTCCAGATTCTCACCCGGCCCGAAATCCGGTCTCCTCAGCGCAAAGAAAATGTCTTCCTGATGCGTGGACGCCTGTCCGTAGTTACTCAGGATCGAGACGCCGTCGTCGTCGATCGCCACCGGATACCACGTATCTTCGTCGTTCAAGCGAATGTCGCGCCCCCCAGGTTGTCCAACGATGAGCTCGAGCCTGGAATCGCGCAACTGCGTCCCTGAGAGCGCAGGATCGGCGAGGCCGACGTCGGCCGGGGAATTCGTTTCCGTCGACGCACCGTCGACAGACGTGATGTCCGCGTAGACGGTCGCGGTCGCTGTCGCCAACGTGTACTCAAGCGGCACGGAGGCCGTCTCCACGGTCTCGGGGGAGACGTTCGTCATGCTCAAGGTCAGCGTGTCAGGCGCAACGACGTTGTTCCCGAGGTCGTAGTCGATCGATACGACTTGAACGTCCGACTCCGAAGACTGGGCATGTGCGAAGCCCACGAGCGAAAGAACGACGCTGACCAAACCAATCCACGACAAAGCGCCATGGTGGCGCCCGCGTGGCGCACACTCATCGGGGCCGCGTGGCGTCAGTCCAGCCGGCATCATGGGTCCGACACCGTGAATTGAAGTTCGATATCGGTCGTGATGTTTTGGGCTGGCCCTGCACCCGTGCGCTTCAACCGGTACGTCATATCCTGGACGAACTCACCGACCTCGTTGTTCGAAACGGACGAGAAAACGCCGGTTGAACCGTCATTTCCGTCAAGGGTCACGTCCAACCAATTCGATGCATCCCAAAGAGGCTCGAAAGAACCATCTGCCTTCACGACACCGAGTCGAAGAGAGTTCTGTGAATCGTTCGGATCGTAGAAGAAGGTGTCGACTGGCGAGGTGGTATCCGTCGTGGAGACCCCGACCTTTAACACCCGAACTTTCAGGTCCGACTGCGAGGTAGCGAAGGAGTATTGAACCGTCTGATTGGCTAAATCTTGTTCCCCGTCAGCATCGACGCCGTCCATGGCCAAGCTTGTGGAACCGGGCGCGACGATCGTGCTTACGTAGGTAAAACCGACGTCCAACTGTGTCGTGTCCGATGCCGACACCTGCGCCCAGGCCATTGACGCGCCCGATACGAAAAGCGCCATACTTAGCGTCAGCACCGATCGTGGTGCGTGCATGCCACTCCACCTCCTTTTCGGCGTTCGCTCGTGAATCTCAACAACGCCATATAGACGAGGGTAGGGGCGGGCCGTTATTCGTTCGTTATCGGGTGCACTCTACGGCCCAGCCATCAAGTCCGTGACACCGGTCTCGGCAAGAGCAGTGCGAGCGCGTTCCACCCCGTACGACACCCGATACGAAGTACACGTTTCGTCGTGCTCGAGGCCCGCACACGACCAAGTTCATACGACCGACGACGCCAGAACACAGGCAGGGGCTTCGTACCTCGCGGACGCGGGGGCCAACCGAGAGGCGGTACGCGTCACCAGGCCTCGCGGCCCAACAGAAGCTGAATGGGTCGATGGCGCGCTCGGTGCCACCCCCACATACACCTCACCTCGACGTGAATCGGTACACGACCTCCGACCGGTACCCCGACCCGCCGTCGAGGTGCGCCCCGAACGGGTGGTCGAGGAACGCCGGGCCGGGGAAGCGTTGCGGTTCGAGGGCGACGCCGCCGTAGG
>JAVLCF010000160.1 GCA_031581195.1 Trueperaceae bacterium
TCTACCTCCAGCAGCACGCGTCGCGGGAGCTGCCGCTCCGCGTGCGCGGCTGAGGGCGGGCCGGGCGGGTGCGCCGTCCCCGCCCGGCCCTCGGGTCAGGGCGGGTCAGTCGGTGGGGCTGATCCGGCGGATGCCGCCCTCCTCGGTGCGGTAGACGTGGTCGGTCGGCGAGCTCGGGTCGACCGCCGTGAGCTTCCGCGGCCACCCGAACGCCGTGCGGAGGGCCGCCCCGTCGTCCGTGTCGGAGACCCAGGCGTCGCCCTCGTCCCCGAAGTCGTAGCGCGTCGAGCCGGTCCAGGCGTCGGTTTCCGACGGATCGGCGAGCACGTACGCGGTGGACGTGTCGACGCCGCCGGCGGCGTCCACGGCCAGGAACGTCGTATTGGGTTGACTGTACGTCATGTACCCGTACGGCTTCGGTCCCGCGTAGGCGTCGAGGTCGGAGCCGTAGGTGCCCTCCGTACTGCCCGCGGTCCAGTCGCCGGTGTCGAGGTCCAGCGTGATCGTGGCGCCGTCGGGGTACGTCGCGTTCTCGGTCGTCATGCGGGCCTCCGTGGCGCTGAACGGGGTCGCCCGGACCGTCACCTGGTCCCCCGCCCGCTCGACCCGCACCCGGGTTTGGTACCCGTCGGCCAGGTCGCTTCCGGACGGGTCTCCCCAGCCGGTCGAATCGGGGTCGCCGGGGACGTCGGTCTCCGCGACGATGGTGCGTGAAAACTCTCCGTCCGTCACGCTCACGTCCACGAGGGCCCAACCCTCATCCAAACTCCACGTCCCGGAGATGCGCCCGGGGGAGCGCGTCGCGACGAGGTACCGGAAGTTCGTCGCGTCGGTTTCGGCGAGCGCGACGATCAACCCGATCTCGTCGTTGTCGCTGGCGTCGGACCACAGCGTCGCCTCGAGGCGGAGGGTCTCGTGGTGGTCCGCTTCGGGGCTGAAGAACCCGCTGGGATGACCGGTATTCCACGTGTTTTGGATGAAGTCCCCCCCGAAGAGGTCGCTGCTCGAGGCGGTCCACGACTTCGCGTCCCTGCCTTCGGCGTCGTCGGTGGTGGACCAGATTTGGTGGACCCCATTCAAGGGTGCCCCAAAAACCGGCCAGGTGTCGAACACCTCCGTGAACGTCGGGGGGGTGTAGCCCCCCTCGTCGCGAAAGGCGTCCCAGGTGGCGTCGTTCGGGAAGACGATCGCGTCCCTCGGTGCGAGGTTCACGTCGATCGTCACGGTCGCCGTGTCGGTGTTGGACGGTTCGTCGGGGTCGCGGAGCCGGTAGGCGAAGGTGCCTTGCCCGCGTCGGTCCGCGAACCTCCCCACGTCCACCTCGACGTCGTCGCCGTCGCGCGTCACGCTCAGGGCATGCGCGGTGTCGGACAGGACCGTCACGTCGGCGGGGGAGGGCGTCGCGCCGTCCGCCCCGACGTCGTCCGCGAGGAGGTCGGCGATCGCCAGGCGGTTGCCGGTCGTGTCCTCGTCGAGGGCGTCGCTGCCCGACAGAGTCACGTCGTTCGCGACGACGGGACGCCAGAACGCGACGTCGACGGTGGAGATGCGCGTGGCGTCCGAGGCGGTCGTCCCGACGTGCGCGCTGACGTTCGCGAGGGTGTCGGGGTCGTCGGACGCGACGAGCGTCGCGGTAGCGACCCCCGTCGCGTCGGTCGCGGTCGTGTACGTGGCCGGTCCTGGGGCGAAGGTGCCGTGGCTGGTGGCGAAGGTGACGGGAAGCCCAGCGCGCTCGATCGTGTCGCCGTCGGCGTCGGAGAGGCGGGCGACGAGGTCCGTCGTGCCGGTCTCGGGGGCGATGGCGAGATCGGTGACGGAGAACGTGGACGTCGTGGGGTCGGCGGTCACGTCGATCGCGACGTCCGCGGCCGCGCGGAGGCCGTGCTCGTCCTCGACGAGGTAGGTGAACGACGCCCGCGTCCCGGCGGGCGCGGTGGGGGTGACGCGAAGGCGGTCCTCGGTGGGCGTCACGACCGTCACCCCGTCGGTGGCGGAGAGCCCGGCGAACGCCAGGTCGGCGTTCGGGTCGTCGGATGCGTCGTTGGCGAAGAGCGTCGCGACGTCGAGGGTGCGGTCCGCCCCCTGGACGACGGCGTACGGACCGTCGTCGTTCGCACGCAACGGCGCGGAGAAACGGACGACGACCCGCCCGATCTCCTGGGCTTCGTCGCCCCCCAGCAGCGCCCGGACCGTCGCGTCGACCGGGTAGGCGTCGTCGGCGACGAGTGTCGTCGCGGCCCGACCGGTGGCGTCGGTGCGCAGCGCCGGCGTCGGAAGGAAGCCGGCGTCGGTCGTGAGGGTGACGGGGAGGTCGCCGACCCCCAGCGGCGCGCCGCGCGCGTCTCGAAGAAGGACGCGGATTTCGGTGGCGGCCTCGCCGTCCCCGGCGAGGATCGCGTCGGAGGCGGTCACGATCGAGCGCTGCAGGTCGGGGACGACGTCGAACGCGACCGTGGCGTCGGCGCGGCGGTCCTGGTCGTCCGCCACGGCGTACGCGAACCGCGCCGTCCCGCCGACCTCGGCGCGGGCGGTCACGGTGAGGGCGTCGCCGTCGAGGGTCACGTCGACGCCGGTCGTCGTGACGGCCTCGGGAAGGAAGCGGAGGGGGACGCCGTCGGTGGCGGCGTCGTCGTCGAGCAGGTCGTCCTCGATCGACAGCGTCCGCGTGCCCCCCTGCGGGAGCGCGTACGGTCCGTCGTCGGTCGCGACGAGCGTCGCCTCGAAGGCGATGCGGGTCGTGCCGATGCGTGGAGCGTTCGCGTCGGGCCCCAGGTGGGCGGTGATGCGCGCGACGTCGCCGGCCCCGCCCGGCATCGTGAAGGTGGTGCGGGCGACGCCGTCCTCGTCGGTGACGACGACCGGCGTGACGAGGGTGCCGTCCGCGCTGGCGAACGTGACCGGAACGCCCCCCGCGCGGACCGCGGCGCCGTCGGCGTCGCGGAGCTGCACCTCGACGACGGCGCGGACGGTGCCGTCCTCGCGGAGGCGGACGCTCGCGGGGGGATTCGTCACGCCCGTGGCGGACTCCGCATCGCCGTCCGGCCCGTCGAGCGCGACCTCGTCGGGCGTGGTCCCGTAGAAGGCGGCGGTGGCGGTGACGGGGTCGGTGGAGGCGTCGCGTTCGGCGAATCGGGCCCGCACCTCGCCGTTGCCGTAGCGGCCCGCCGACCAGCGGGCGCGCGCCCGGCCTTCGGCGTCGGTGCGGGCCCGCACCGTGGTGGGGGCGTCCGCACCGCGCGCCTGCGCGCCCGAGGCGCCGTCCGCCCGGAGGGTCCCCAGCGTCGCTTCGAACACGACGGGGAGCCCCTCGCGAGCGAGCGCGTCGCCGTCGGCGTTGCGGGCTTGGAACGTCAGGTCCACGAGCGCGCGGCCGTCCGCGGGGGCGGCGTCGCGCGTCGCGGTCAGGGTGCTCGCGGCGAGGTCGGCCTCCCCGGTGGCGCCGGGCGGAACGTTCGTCGCTCGGCATGCGACGAGGCTCGTGAGGGCGATCACAAGGGCGGTGGCGGGGGGAACGAAACGCGGCGTTCGACGCCTTCGGCGCCGGGCGGCGGGATGGGACATGGGAACCTCCGGAAGCGAGCGGCTCGACGTCGGACGCCCGTTCG
>JAVLCF010000161.1 GCA_031581195.1 Trueperaceae bacterium
GGCGCCGCCGGCGCGCAGGACGACCCCACCGCGACGTTGCGCGACCTGCTCGCGCGCGGCTTCTACAACGCCGCCGCGCAGCTGGAGGGTCCGCGGGTCGTGGAGGCCGCCCCCGACGACCCCGCCGCGCACCTGCTGTACGCCCGCGCGGCGCGCCTCACGGGGGACGTGGCGACCGCCCGCGCGGCGTTCGACGAAGCGGTGGCGTTGCGGGCGGCGGCCGGCGTCGCCGAGGACGCGGCCCTGCTGCACGAACGCGGCCTGCTGCTCGCCGCGGAGGGCGACGCCGACGCCGCCCTCGCGGCGCTGGAGGCGGCGTTCGCGCAGAGCGACGCGTACGGCCACGCGATGGACCTGGCGCGCGTCGCCTGGCGGGCCGGGCGGAGCGACGCGGCGCGGGAGGCGTACGCCCGCGCCGCGGAGACCGAACGCGGCGCGCGGGAGCCGTGGCCGCACCTCAACCGCGGGCGGATCCTGGCGCGCGAGGGCGCGACGGACGCCGCCCTCGAGGCGTTCGCGGTCGCGGTCGCGCGGGCGGAGGCGGAGGGCCGCACCAGCCTGGGGGCGCCGTCGCCGGCGCTGGTGGAGGCGCACTACCGGATCGGGACGCTGCTGCAGGCGCGCGGCGAGGTGGGGCGCGCCGAAGCGGCCTACCGCACCGCCCGCTCGTTGGACCCGAACTACCCGCCGGCGGTGCAGGCGCTGGATGCGCTCGCGCGGCGCGGCGACGAACGACCGCCCGACCCGGAGTGAGCCGCCTCGGGGGCGTCAGTTCAGGTTGCGGCCGCCCCCCTGGGCGCGGCCGCGCTCGTAGTCGCGGAGCACCGTCTCCCCGATCGTGCGGGGCGTCGTGAACGTCGCGCGCCCGTGCGTCATGTCGCTCACGCGGCGGACGAAGGCGACGAGCTCCGGGTCGCGCGCCAGCATGAACGTGTTGATCACGACCCCGTCGCGGCGGCAGCCGGCCACCTCGCGGAGGGTGCGGCCCATCACCAGCGGGTCGAGGCCCATGGCGTTGACGTAGACGCGGCCGTCCGGCATCGACAACGCCGTCGGTTTGCCGTCGGTGATCATGACGATCTGCTTGATCGCCGCCCGCTCGCGCTTGAGCAGCCGCCGGGCGACCTCGAGGCCGCCGGCGGTGTTCGTGTGGTACGGCCCGACCCGCGCGGTCGTCAACTGCGCGAGGGAGACCTCCTCGGCGCGGTCGTGGAACAGCACGAACTTCACGACGTCCCCCGGGTAGCGCGTCCGGATGAGGTGCGCGAGCGCCAGGGCGACCTGCTTCGCGGGCGTGAAGCGATCCTCGCCGTAGAGGATCATCGAGTGGCTGACGTCCAGCATCACGACCGTCGCGGCGGTCTCGCTCCGGTCGGCCTCGAGGACGTGCAGGTCGCCGTCCTCCAGCGTCAGGTCCGCCCCGCCGCGCGCCAGCGCGCTCTTGAAGGTCTCGGCGACGTCGAGGTGCATCGCGTCCCCGAAGCTCCAGGGGCGGCTGGCGCCGTTCGCCTCGACGCCGGCGTCGGTGAAGCGGGTGCGGTGCGCGCCGCCCGGGTCGCCGCCCCGCCCGCCGACGAGGTGCTCGAAGGTGCGTTGCCCCAAGAGGTCGGCGGCGGCGTCGGTCAGGGCGAAGGTCGCGTCGGCGGGGTCGTCCGGTTCGCCCTCCGCGCCGTCCCCCTCCGCCGCGGCGTCCGCGAGGCTGCGGCCGCCCTCGGCGCGCACGAAGCCGGCCGCCTCGAGCTTCGCGGCGAGGTCGCGGACGGTGCGGCCCAGCGCGGAGTCCATCCAGTCGTCCGCCTCGAACGCCTCCTCGAGCAGGTCGTCGGGGAGGAGGTCGGCGTCGTGGAGCGCCTGCGCGATCGCCTCGTAGAGGTCCTGCATCGTGGTGCCGGCCTCCGGGTCGGGATCGAACGGGTCCTGGTCGAACCCCGAGCCGGTGAGGCGGTCCTGCAGCATCCGCATGAGGTCGGCGGCGTCGAGGTCCTGCAGGGTCGCTTCGTACTTGGCGTAACGGAGGGGGGCCACGGCGCCTCAGTTCCAGCGCGTCCGCGCGAACGCCGCGCTGCGCGCGTCGGGTTCCGCCTTCTCGTAGCCGCGTTCCTCGCTCCGCGCGATCCGTTTCTTCGCGACCAACCCCTCGAGGACGAACTCCGTGGCGGCGTCGCGGAGCTCCGCGTCCGCCGCGGCGTCGGCGAGGAGGGCGTCGGCGGCGTCCAGGAGGCCGGGGACGGCCGCCATGGCGGCGAGGCGGGCGTCGACGTCGTCGTCGGGGAGGCGCAGCACGGCGTCGCCCTCGAAGAAATCGACGACGCTCGCGACGTCGACGTCGCCGGCGTGCGCGTCGAACGTCGCACCGACCGCGTCGCGCATCACGTCGCGGGCGACCGCCTCCGCGCCGCGCAGTTCGCCCTCGTACGCCAGCTCGAGCTTGCCGGTGACCGCCGCGAGGCCGCCCTCGAGGTCGCGGACGCGGGCGACGACGCGGTCGCGTCCGTGCGCCCAGGCGCGGCGTTCGGCGTTGCTGACGACGGTCTCGAGGAGGCTGATGGGGAGGCGCTGCGAGACGCCGGCGTGGTCGTCGACGCGGGCGTCCTCGCGGGCGCGGAAGGCGGTCCGCTCGACCGCTTCGGCGACCCAGGCGGGCAGCTCCAGGTCGCCGCCGCGCGCCGTCCACGCCTCCTGCAGGGTGATGCGGAGGCCGGCGTCGACGGTGTCGGGGTCGTGCGTGCGGACTTGGCTCCCGATGCGGTCCTTGAGGGGCGTGACGATGCGACCGCGGGCGGTGTAGTCCTCGGGGTTCGCGCTGAACACCGTCAGGACGTCGAGGGGGAGGCGGACGGGGTAGCCGCGGATCTGTACGTCCCCCTCCTGCATGACGTTGAACAGCGCGACCTGGACCTTGCCGGCGAGGTCGGGGAGTTCGTTGACGGCGAAGATCCCGCGGTGGGCGCGGGGCAACAGCCCATAGTGGACGGCGCGTTCGTCGCCGAGCTTCGTGCCCAACCGCGACGCCTTGATGGGGTCGACGTCGCCGACGAGGTCGGCGACGGTGACGTCGGGCGTCGCGAGCTTCTCGACGTACCGCTCGGCGCGGGGCCGCCAGGCGATGGCGGCGTCGTCGCCGTGCGCCGCGACGAGGTCGCGCCCCTCGCGGGTCGTGGGGGCGAGCGGGTCGTCGGGGAGTTCCGCGTCGGCGAGGACCGGCTGGACGTCGTCGAGCAGGTCCGCGACGGCGCGCAGCAGCCGCGTCTTGGCCTGCCCGCGCGTACCGAGGAGGATCAGGTCGTGCTTCGCGAGGAGGGCGTTGACGATGCCGGGGACGACGGTGCGGTCGTACCCGACGATGCCGGGGAACACCGGGCCCCCCTGCGCGAGGCGGGCGCGGAGGTTGGCGCGCACCTCGTCGCGGACGCTGCGTCCGGCGTGCTCGGCCCAGGGGGAGGCGCGGAGCGCGCCGAGGGTGGTCGGGCGTGGGGCGTCGGAGGCGTCCATGGCGAAAGCCTAGCAGCGCCCTCGGGATGAAACGGCGCGCGCGCTTCCAATGCCGGGGGCGGCGGAGCGCGGGGGTAGCATGCCGCAT
>JAVLCF010000162.1 GCA_031581195.1 Trueperaceae bacterium
CGCCCACCCGGCTGCACCTGACGCACTACGCCACCCTGGAGGGGCACGACGCCATCCAGGCGCACCTCGCCGAGGTGCCGCGCCGCAACGCGGCGTGGGCCGACGTCGTCCGCGCCAGCCTCCGCGCGGGCGAGGACGCCGCGGCGACCGTCCGCCGCCTCGAAGCGCTCGAGGACGCCGAACTCGACGCGGTCGGTGCGGACCCCGACCGGCGCGACGACGACCGCCGCTCCAGCGACGCCGCCATGACCGCCGCCGGGTTGCGCCGCGCCCTCGTCCAGCACGAGGGGTTCGTGGATCCACACCGGGAGCCCGGTCGCGGCGCGGCGGGTGCGATGTGAACGCCCCCGGGCCCGCCGCCACGCGGTAGCCTCGCGTCATGACGCCCCGCCGCCCGTCCCGGCCCTCCGCGCGCCTTCGCCCCCTCGCCCTCGCCGGCGCGCTCCTGCTCGCCGCGTCCGCGTGTGCGCCCGCGCCGGTCGGCACCGCCACGGTCGACGTCGTGCCGTCCGCGGAGGCCGGGTACTACCCGACCGCCCCCGGGTCGCGCTGGATCTACCTGCCCGAGGACGCGCCCCTCGACGCCCCCCGCGTCCGCATGGAGATCGAGGGGCCCACCGTGCTCGACGACGGCGTCGCGACCGCCTGGCACCTCGAGGGGCGCGGCCTGGACGTGCGCAGCTACCGCCGCCACGGCGAGGACGGCACCCTCCTCGTGCGCGAGGAACGCCCCGGGACGGTCGTGACGTTCGACCCCCCGATCCGCGAGTGGCCCGCCACCCCGCTGCGCGTGGGGCGCACCTGGTCGGGCGACACCGAGGCCACGATCACGTTCCCCGACGCCGACGCCGAACAGCGCACCGCGACGTTCGACGTGCAGTGGACCTACACCGTCGTCGACGAGCGCGAGGTCGTGGTGCCCGCCGGGCGGATCCCGGTCTTCGTCGTGAACTTCGTGAGCCGCACGTTCGACGACGCCGGCGCGATCACCGAGACGTTGCGCCAGGAGGTCTGGTTCGCTCCGCACTACGGCGAGGTGCGCACCGATCACGGCTTCTTCCTCGTCGAAAGCAACCTCGCGCGCCCCTGAACGCCCCGCGAGCTGCGGTCCGGCTTACCGTCGGCGCGACGCCGCTGCGATACGCTCTCCCCCGAAGGAGCGGTCATTCATGGGACGACTCGACGAGATCCACGCACCGCGCGATCTGAAACGCGTCCCTCGCCACGAGCTGGCCGCCGTCGCCGACGAACTGCGCGAGGAGATCGTGCGGGTTTGTTCGGGCGTCGGAGGCCACCTCGCGTCGAGCCTCGGGGCGGTCGAGCTGACGGTCGCGCTGCACTACCTGTTCGACAGCGAACGCGACCGGTTCGTCTGGGACGTCGGTCACCAGAGTTACGGCCACAAGATCCTGACCGGCCGCCGCGACCGCATGCCCACCATCCGGGCGCACGGCGGCCTCGCCGGCTTCACGACCAGCAGCGAATCGCCGCACGACGCCCTCACGGTGGGGCACGCCTCCACCAGCCTCGCGGCGTCGCTCGGCATGGCGCTCGCGCGCGACGCGCGCGGGGACGACTACCGGGTGACGGCGATCATCGGCGACGGCGCGCTGACCGGGGGCATGGCGCTCGCCGCGCTCAACCAGATCGGGCACGTCCGGCCGAAGATGACGGTCATCCTGAACGACAACGAAATGTCGATCAGCGAGAACGTCGGGGCCCTCAACCACTACATGCGGCACATGCAGGTCAAGCCGTGGCTGCAGCGCGCCGAACGCGACGGGAAGCGCGCCCTGAGCGGCGGGGTGCTCGAGCCGCTCGCGCGCCTCGGGAGCGGCGCGAAGGCCGCCACCCGCCGGTTCTTCGACCCCGCCAGCGACAACCCGTTCCACGCGATGGGGTTGCGTTACGTCGGCCCGATCGACGGGCACGACGTCGACGAGGTGCTGTACTTCCTCGAGCACATCGACGCGCTCGACGGACCCACGATGCTGCACATCGTCACCCGCAAGGGCAAGGGCTACTCCGTCGCGGAATCCGACCCGATCACGTGGCACGGCGCCTCGAAGTTCGATCCCGACCACCCGGTCGCGAAGGGCAAACCGTACGGCTGGTCGAACGCGTTCGGGGACGCCGCCATCCAGCTCGCCGACGGCGACGACCGCGTGTGGGTGTTGACGCCCGCGATGCGCGAAGGCTCCGGTCTCGTGTCCTACTCGAAGCGCCACCCGGAGCGCTACCTCGACGTCGGCATCGCGGAGGACGTCGCCGTCACGACCGCCGCCGGCCTGGCGCTGCAGGGCGAGAAACCGATCGTTGCGATCTACTCCACCTTCCTGCAGCGCGGCTTCGATCAGGTGGTGCACGACGTGTCGATCGAGAACCTCGACGTCGTCTTCGCCATCGATCGCGCCGGCCTGGTCGGGGGGGACGGCGCCACCCACCAAGGGGTGTACGACCTGGCGTACCTGCGGGCGATCCCGAACCTCGAGATCGCCATGCCGCGCGACGCCATCCAGCAACGCGCGATGCTGAAGGCCGCCCTCGCGCAGGGGGGACCCAAAGCGATCCGCTGGCCGCGCGGGTCGGTCGACGCGCCGCCCGAGGCGGAGGTCGACGCGTGGCCCGACGTCGCCTGGGGACGCGCCGAGGTCCTCAAGTCGGGCACCGACGCGTGGGTGTGGGCGCTCGGTCCGACCGTCGGGTACGCCCTCGAGGCGGCGGGGGACGACCCCCGCGTCGGGGTCGTCGACGCCCGCTTCGTCAAGCCGCTCGACCGGGCCCTCCTGGCGCGCCACGCGCAGGAGGCCGACCACGTCCTCACCGTCGAGGACCACAACCTGCCCGGGGGGTTCGGCGCCGCCGTCGCCGAAGCGCTCGCGGACGACGACCTCCCCGCCCGCCTCACGCGCCTCGGGGTTCCGGACGTGATCGTGCCGCACGGCGATCCGGCCCGCCAGCACGAGGAGCTGGGGTACGGCCCCCACGCGATTCGCGCGACCCTCGATCGGGTGTTGGGGGACGCGCCGCCGGTGGAGGCCGACGCCGCCCCCTCGGCGCGCGACGCCGGCGCCGTGCCGGCCGCCGTGGACGCCTCCGCGAAGACCTCCTGAGGTCCGTTGACAGTCTGAGGGAGGATGGGTATCATTCAGCTTGCTCGCAACGCGCGAGTCACGTCGGGGAGCCGTAGTGTAGCGGTTAGCATATCTGCCTGTCACGCAGAAGGTCGCGGGTTCGAATCCCGTCGGCTCCGCCAGACGACACCGGAAGGGCGCCCCCCGCGGGCGCCCTCTCCGCACGGCCGGGTAGCTCAGTTGGTAGAGCATACGACTGAAAATCGTAGTGTCGGCGGTTCGATCCCGCCCCCGGCCACCATACGCTGCTTCGCGTGCGCGCCAACGTAGCTCAGCGGTAGAGCAGCCGATTCGTAATCGGCAGGTCGTCGGTTCAATTCCGACCGTTGGCTCCACCCCGGACCCCCGCCCCGCGCGGGGGTCCGTCGGTACCGGTCGGGGGTGGGGCGGCGCGAACGCGCCGGCGTCACTCGGCGATCGCGTCCATCGTCACGCGTTTCGG
>JAVLCF010000163.1 GCA_031581195.1 Trueperaceae bacterium
CCGTGGCGCACGGCATTTCCGTCGCATCGCTCGCCGTCACGATTCCGACCTTTGGTACCCTCGGGGCCGCATGCAGCGTCGCTTCGGGGTCGGTCCTCATCGCGCTCGTCGGGCGCGCGTACGCCCTGCGGACGATGGGCGTCGACCCCACGGTCCTCGGCATCCTCGCGCGTGGCCGGGCGTAGCGCGCCGCCGCGGGCGGCGTCTCGCGTGACGGCGCTCCCGGCCGCGGCGGATCGGGCCTGACGTGCGGACGCTTCGCAAGAGCATCTACCGCCTCGAGCGGGCCGACGCGCGGTGGGCGCGATGGCTGCTGGCACTCGTCCTATGGGGGTACCGCGGCGTGGACCGCCTCGTTCTGCGCCGCGCGACGCGCATGGACCTGGCGTCGGAGAAGGTGGTGTCCCACGACCAGCGGTTCCTGTGCGTCGTGGTGCCCAAGAGCGGATCCCGGACCCTCATCGCGGGGCTCGACGCCGCCGCGCGGTTGCGCGGGTTCGACCTGACCCTCGACGAACGGTCGATCGAGGCGTTCCTGCACGGGTACGAGGGATACACGACGTTCGCGGTGGTGCGGGACCCGTGGTCGCGGATCTACTCCTGTTACAAGCAGAAGCTCGCGCAGGCGACGCCCATCACGAAGGCACGAACCCTGCACGGGCGACGGGGCTTGCATGCCTCGATGTCGTTCGACGCGTTCGTTCGCTGGTTGGCGACGCACGACGGTCGCGACGACGTCGCCGACCGCCACTGGATGTCGCAAACCAAGATCCTCGGGATGGACCGCGGCATGACCTACGACTTCATCGGGCGTCTGGACGCGTTCGACGAGGCGCTCGAGGCGATCGCCGAGCGCATCGGGATCCCGACGCACGTCTTCGCTCACGAGCTCCGCACCGCCCGACCGGACGAATACCTCGCGCACTACACGCCCGCGTTGGTTCGCATCGTGGCCGAACGCTACGCCGACGACGTCGAACGCTTCGGGTTCGTCCCCCCGGACCTGCCCTCCCCCCCCGACTGAGGGGATGGCGTTCGGTACCGAGGTGCGTTCCGGAAGCGCACTCCGGAGGCAAGTTCCGGAGACGCGTCCCGGGGGTCACCGAGGTCGTCCGGCGCGCACGTCCAGCGCGCACGTCCGTCGGGCTCGGTACGGCGCGTCCTACGGGGCGGACGGGTCGTCGACGGTCGGGCGTGCCCTCCCTAGGGAGAGGGCCCCCAGCGCGGCGAACGTGGGGACGAACGATCCGGTGTAGAAGAACGTGAGGTCGATGGTGTTGAGCGTCGCGAGGGTCGCGATCAGCGCGAGCGTCGAGCTCGGGTGCCGGCGCGCCGCCGCGACCGTCGGGGGTACGAGGAGGAGGGCCCACGCCACCAGACCGAGCGCGCCCTCGGCGGCGAACCGCTCGAGGAGGAGGTTGTGCGCGTGCGTGAGGTGGGTGACGTCGACGGCGCCCTCGGCGGTGGCGAGGGCGCGCCGGACGCCGTCGCGCCCCACCCCGACCCATGGCGACCCCCGTCCCTGCGCCAGGGCGATGCGGGCCACGGCGACGCGGCGGGGATCGCCGGCGAGGAGGGCGCCGACGGTAAACCGCTCCAGGAGGGGGCGCGGGAGGAGGGTGGCGCCTTTGGGAACGTACGCGCTGGCGTTCGAGCCACGCTCGAGTTGGGGGGCGGCCACCCGCAGGTCGATGCGTGAGGTCGTGTGGGGAGCGAGCATGCGGAACTGAACGTACGTCGTCCCGTCGCCGATTCCGGGTGGCGTGACGCAGCGGCTCCACGTCGTCTCGACGGCGCAGGAGACGCGGGAGAGGTTCGTGGTGAGGTCCACTCGGGTCGGAGCGTCGGCGCGAACGTAGACCGAGGCGACGTACGCGGCCCCCGCCTCGGATCGCCCCAAGCGCCCGTGGAGGAGCACGAGGCGGTCGTCGGCCAAGCGGCCCGAAATGCGTGTCGCGTCGTCGGGCACGCCGTCCCGCTCCCCATCGCCCGGCGTGAAGCGCACGGCGGCGTCCGGGGAGGTGCGCCACGGCGTTCGGGTGACGTCGCCACTCTGGTGGAGGAGGTTGCGCGCGGTGCGTTCCTGATGAAGGACGAGGTGAAGTCCACCCCACGCAGCGGCCACGATCAGCGCCCCAGCGACGAGGCTGCGGCGGACGACGGTGGCGTCGCGACGCCACCACGCGATGAGGCCCGAGCCGATCAGGAAGGCGGCGACGCCCGTCCGCGAGCCCGTGAGGACGAGGGCGCCGACGACCAGAACGGCGACGCTCACGTCGACCGCGACCGCGGACACGGCTGCGCGCCGCGTCCGCGGCGCGTACGGGACGCGGGGGGCGCGCAGCGCGAGCGACGCGACGCCGGCGACGGCGAGCGACGCCGCCAGGAGGTTCGGGTGGCCGGTGCCGACGTCGGTGCGCTGGGGCGGCGCACCCGTGGCCGCGGCCACGAACGCCGTCCCGATCGTCGCGAGGGCCAGCGCGGTGGTCCACGCCGGAAGGAGCCGAGGGAGGGCGGTGCGGGCGACGCGGGTGCGGCCGGCACGCCAGGACACCATCGCCAGCCCGACGGTCGCGGCGTACCACGCCGACGACCCGGGTTCGTCGTGCACCCACCCGATGAGCGCCAGTGCCACCGCGCTGCACGCGGCAAGACCGACGACGAGCGGTCCGGCGGCCACCGGGCGCAGCGAGGCGGCGCGCGACATCAGGACCGACGAGGGTCGGTGCGTGCGAGCCCGTTCAGGTACGCCCCGTACGCACTGGATCCGTAGCGCTCCGCAAGGCGGGCGAGGGCCGCGTCGTCGATCCAGCCGTTGCGCCAGGCGACCTCCTCGGGGGCGGCGATCTGGATGCCTTGGCGGGCCTCGAGGGTCTGGACGAAGGTGGCGGCCTGCAGCAGGGCGTCGGGGGTGCCGGTGTCGAGCCAGGCGGTGCCGCGCCCGAGGGTCTCGACGTGAAGGTCGCCGCGCCTTAGGTAGTGGCGGTTGAGGTCGGTGATCTCGAGTTCGCCGCGGGGGGAGGGGGTGAGGGTCTTGGCGACGTCGACGACGTCGGCGTCGTAGAAGTACAGGCCGGTGACGGCGTAGCGGCTCGTGGGGTGCCGGGGTTTCTCCTCGAGGCTCGTCGCGACGCCGTCCTCCCCGAAGTGGACGACGCCGTAGCGTTCCGGGTCGTGCACCCGGTACGCGAAGATGCGCGCGCCCCGCTCGAGGGTGGCGGCGTCGCGGAGCTTGCCGGTGAGGCCGTACCCGTGGAACAGGTTGTCGCCGAGCACGAGGGCGGCGGGGCCGCCGTCCAGGAACGATTCGCCGATCGTGAACGCCTGCGCGAGCCCGTCGGGGCTCGGTTGGACGGCGTAGTGCAGGTCGATGCCCCACTGCGAGCCATCCCCGAGCAGCGTGCGGAACGACGACCGGTCGTTGGGGGTGGTGATGATCAGGATCTCCCGCAGCCCCGCGAGCATGAGGGTCGTGAGGGGGTAGTAGATCATCGGCTTGTCGTAGACGGGCAGCAGTTGCTTGCTGA
>JAVLCF010000164.1 GCA_031581195.1 Trueperaceae bacterium
GCGGAGGGCACACCGACGACGGCCGGCAGGTGGAACTCGCGGGCCACGATGGCGGCATGGTTCAGCGTTCCTCCGGTCTCGGTGATCAGCGCCGCGGCGACGCCGAAGAGGGGGACCCACGGCTGGGCCGTGGTCGGGGCGACGAGGATCTCGCCGTGCTCGAGGCGATCGGCGTCGGCGAGCGTGCGCACGACGCGGGCGCGACCGATCGCCACGCCGGACGACCCGGGCGCCCCGGTCAGGAGTCCGTCGCGTGCGAACCTGCGGGCGGCCGCCTCCTTCGTCGCACCGGCCGCGCCTTTCGCCCGGTCCGGCGACGGCGTCCCGACCGTGGGCGGCGGCGCGACCGACGCGTATCGCCGCATCTCCGACTTGGGCTCGTCGACGCGCGGCCGGGGGTCGGCCTCCGTCGGCCGAACCAGGGTGTCGCGCATCTCGTCGGGATACAGGTTCACGACATCGCCTGGCGCGTCGGGGACCCCGTCGTCCGCCAGTCGCGTGCCGACCGCGCGAACGACGCGCCGCAGCCAGCCGGTCGATGCGTAGTCGATCAGGTAGTTGTGGTCGTCGACCATCAGCATCGCGGTGCGTGCGACGTCGAGGCGCTGCTCGAACGCTTCGCGGACGGCGCACGGGTACGCCCGCAACGTGGTTCTGGCCTCGTCGGTCGCGCGGCCGCGTTCGGCCGCCAGCCAAGCGTGCCGCTCCTCGAGGCTCGGGCCCTCGCTGGTCACGGCCTTCTTGAGCATCCTGGCGACGGGCGTCGGATCCTCCGCCAGCGTCGGGATCGCCGGACTGAGCGACGGCACGCGGTCCCCGAATTCGGCCAGCCACGCCTTCAGCGCATCCGTGATCGGGCGCATCGAGGGCTCGCCGGCGAGCGTCGCGGCGAGCTCGTGGGGGATGGATGCGATCAGGTCTGCCGCACCGGGCATCGCGAACATCGCGTGGCGGGGGGCCCAGAGCCGACGCGCGGCGAGCGTCGTCAGGTTCTCGCCGCCGCGCAACAGGTCGTGCGAGCGGAGGGCCGCATCGGGCTCGAACAGCTCGTCGTACAGCTTGGTGAACTCGCCGATGGCGCGGCCGAGCGGGATGACGATCTCACAGTGCATGCGCCATAGCGCCCGAAGGCGTTCCCAGGCGGCGTCGAGGTGCTCGACGAGCTCGGGCGTGGCGGCGGCGCTCAGGTCGAAGGCGTCCCAGAACGCCAGGTGCGACCGGACCTCCGGTTCCCAGCGCCGCGTCCAGTTCGCTTCGAGGTCGTTCAGCACGCCCTCGACGTAAGCGGCGCGCGTCTCGGCGTCCTCCTCCTAGCCACGCGGGTAGGGCAGCTGGTCGGCGGAGTACCGGTACGTCCAGAAACGTCGCACGTCGGCGCGGACCGGCAGCCGGTAGAGCTCGTAGCCGTGGTTCAGCCCGACCTGGTAGACGAGCTGCGCGAAGGTCAGGTCCAGCATCGTCGCCTGAACGGCGAAGTGCATCGCCTCGTGCTTCCAGAACGTCGTCGAGTCCTCGGGTTCGACCCAGGGATCGGGCAGCTCGGCCTCGCCGGCGCATTGCCGCGTGCGGGTCGTCACCGGCCGGCATTGCAGCAGGTGGAAGCGGTCGTTGTCGTCGACGGCGAACTCGATGTCGACTGGCCAGCCGAGTTCGCCTTCGAGGTTTCGGGCGACGTCCGCGACCTCGTGGCGCTGCTCGTCGGAGAGGGAGGCGACGTCGCGCAGGAGGCCGGGTACGGGTACCTCACGCGTGCCGCCCTCGGCCGGGGTGGTCATCCGTTCCTTGGTGGACAGCTTCGTCTCGACCACCTTCAGGGTGGCTTTGTCGAGCTGCCAGGCGTCGGGCGTCACGGTGCCGGACACCATGCTCTCGCCCAGCCCCCAGGAGGCGTTGACCGCCACGCAGTCGTCGCGGCCGGAGACCGGGTCGACGCTGAACGCCACGCCCGAACGGTCGGGGCGCACCAGCGTCTAGACCAGGACGGCCAGCGCGATCCCCTCTGCCGGCAGGCCCTGCGCGACCGGGTAGACGAGCGTAGTCGGGTCGTGCAGCGAAGACCAGATGCGCTCGACCGCTTCGATCACCGCATCGGCACCGACCTCGTCGAGGATCGTCTCGTGCTGCCCGGCTAACGACGCGCCCTCTCCGTCCTCGGCGTCGCCGACGAGCTCGCAGTACGCCGTCGCGATCGCCTCGCGGACCTCCGCCGCCATCCCCCGGCCGCCTGGGCGGCGCGGTACGCCTCGACGGTCATGCAGAAGCCGGCCGGAACGGGATAGCGGGACGCCAACGCGCCGAGGTGCGCGGCCTTGGGACCGATCCGGGTCGCTTTGTGCGACGCAGGCTCGCCGAGCGGAACGACCAACGAATCCAAGCAGACCCCCCGGTCCCAAAGAGGTTCGAGTTGCGGGCGTTCGCCTCTCTGCGGTGCGACCCCGCGTCGCGCAACCCTCGTGCAGGACCGATGGCCGACGCCCAACACCCTCGCGTGCTCCCGACGGCGCCCGCCGGCGACCGCTTCGTTGCCCAGGATCTAGGTCCCGTCGGACCTCGCTGACCGCTCGTCGGACGAGGCGGCGTCGGCCACGGCGTCGCCGTCGGGCCGGGCATCAACCAGGTCCCGAGTCGCGTAGCGCAGAAGGGTGGCCCGAAGCTCGGGACCCACCGCGCGCTTCGCCTGTCGCCCGTAATCGAACAGCACGATCACGCTCTCGATCCGGGCGGCCGGAGCGCCGTCGGCCAGAACGAGGTGCCGCAGGCCTACGCTGGTGCGACCGACGCGACTGACGCGCGTCTCGACCTCGACCTCCGCGTCCAGGGTGACCTGCCGCAGGAAGTCCAGCTCCAGCCGGGCAAGGATCAGGTCGCCGCTGGGCGGGTCGACGCCGCGCAGGAAGCCGATCCGGGCCAGCTCGATCCAGCTGGCGAAGACCACGTTGTTGACGTGCCCGAAGCCGTCCGTATCCCTCCAGCGGACTTGGATCGGAAGGCGGTGGACGCCCCCCTCCCACGCCTCGCGCAGGTCGCGGCTCAGGTCGGGCTTCCGCAATCGCGTCATGCGCGGAGCCTACTCTCCCTCGCCGGCGTCGGGTCGCGCGCGCCCAGCGCCGGCCGCCGCCCGGTCCGCGCGTCGCCGCCGGCTGCGCCGCGGCCGCGGTTGGCAGGTCGGACAGGAGAAGCTGCTGCGCTGACCGACCACGCTGCGCTCGATCGTCGCTCCGCACCGCGGGCAGGGATCGCCCTCGTGGCCGTAGGCGGCGAGATGCCGGCGGTAGGCGCCCACGTTCCCGTTCACCGTGCGGTAGTCGTTCAGCGTCGTCCCCTGCGCCTCGATCGCGGCGCGGAGCACGTCGCGGATGGCGGCCCCTAGCGCGTCCGCCTGACGGCGGGTCAGCCGGCGGGCGGGCGTCGCGGGGTGGACGCGCGTCCGCCAGAGCGCCTCGTCGGCGTAGATGTTGCCGAGCC